>NZ_JAKRGA010000009.1 GCF_022347785.1 Psychrobium sp. MM17-31 | reverse complement strand
CGTTCAATCTGAGCCATGATCAAACTCTTCAATTAAAATTTGATTTAGGTTCTCAATGAATTCTGTCTATTTGCATAGGCATTGTCATTAAGTTCCAAAGCAATAAATGCTTAAGTGATTCTTAACTCCAAATGCCCACACAGTTTATTTGAATACTAATTTTTAAAGAACGTTTTATCTCAATCACCTTTTGGTGAGAGAACCGCTTCGAAGCATTGTGCTTCGTTGCGTTAGGGCTGCGCATTCTACGCAATCCTTATTTGAAGTCAACAACTAATTTTAAATAATTTTTAAAGTTTATTTTAAACGTTGTTTTCTTCGCTAACCCGCGTTGTTACTTTGTTTAAGAAGCTGTCCCGCCATGTCAGTGGATGCGCATTATAGAGATCCAATTTAACTTGGCAAGGGCTTTTTTGATCTTTTATTTTGATCGTTCAATAATGATACGAAATCGCATTTTTCTGTGATTTAAAGCACGCTAATTCTGCATATTATCCGCAGCAAACATGCCTGTGCCGTGATTAAAGATCGCTGCGGCGCTATTTATATCAATCTTTTGTTCTTTGGCGATGGTAATAATTTGTTCGCCAATGAAGTTCGCTTGCGCTTTATCTTGAATAAATAGGATCGCTTGTTGATCTTGATAGCGGAGGATCAAATCGAATCCGCCGTATACTTCTTCAATCGTTATTTGTTGTTTGCTCATTTCTATTGTTGTAGTTATTAAGTTATAGAAACAACAAACCCTGCACTTGCAGGGTTTGGCTTATTATTAATTCCGACTTGCTATACCAAGGCTTATAGTAATTAAGCTTCTGGACGCATGTGCGGGAATAATAGTACGTCGCGAATCGATGGCGCGTCTGTGTATAGCATCACTAGACGATCGATACCGATACCTTCACCAGCTGTTGGCGGTAGACCGTATTCTAGTGCAGTGATGTAGTCACCGTCGTAGAACATAGCTTCATCATCACCAGCATCTTTTTGAGCAACTTGATCTAGGAAGCGTTGATCTTGATCTTCTGCATCGTTTAGCTCAGAGAAACCATTAGCGATTTCACGACCACCAACGAAGAATTCGAAACGGTCAGTGATGAATGGGTTGTCATCGTTACGACGAGCAAGTGGTGATACTTCTGCTGGGTATTCAGTGATGAATGTTGGTTGCATTAAGCGGTGCTCACCAGTTTCTTCGAAGATTTCGATTTGGATCTTACCCAGACCCCAGCTGTCTTTAACATCGATACCTAAGTCTTTAGCGATCTTAGTCGCTTGCTCGATGTCGTTAACTTGCTCTGCAGTTACGCCTTCGTTATATTTCAAGATCGCTTCAACAACTGTCATGCGCTCGAATGGCTTACCAAAATCAAAGTCATTACCTTGATAGTGAATTTCACTAGTACCTTTAACACTAAGCGCTAATTCACGTAGCATGTCTTCGGTTAGATCCATTAGCATTTGGTAATCAGCATAGCCCCAGTAGAACTCAAGCATAGTGAATTCAGGGTTGTGACGAGTCGATAGACCTTCGTTACGGAAACTGCGGTTAATTTCAAATACGTTTTCGAAACCACCAACCACTAAACGCTTAAGGTTTAGCTCAGGTGCGATACGCAAGTACATATCCATATCTAATGCATTGTGGTGAGTCTTAAACGGACGCGCTGTTGCACCGCCAGGGATCACTTGCATCATTGGCGTTTCAACTTCCATGAAGTTTTTCGCCGATAAGTAGTTACGGATAAAAGCAACGATCTTAGAACGCGTTTTGAATACTTCGCGTGATTTCTCGTTAGCGATTAAGTCAAGGTAACGTTGACGGTAACAAGTTTCTTGATCAGACAGACCGTGGAATTTGTCTGGCAGTGGACGTAATGCTTTAGTCATTAGACGCACTTCAGTACAACGAATAGATAGTTCACCCGTTTTAGTTTTGAATAGCGTACCTTTGGCGGCGATGATGTCCCCTAAATCCCACTTTTTAAATTCGTTGTTGTAGAAACCTTCAGGTAATAAGTCACGTGCTACGTAAACTTGAATGCGCGAACCCATGTCTTGGATAGTGGCGAATGCCGCTTTACCCATGATACGGCGCGTCATCATACGACCAGCAACGGCAACTTCTACCGCTTCTTCTTCTAACGCTTCCTTTTCCTTACCACCGTGTTTAATATGAAGATCGTCTGATACGTCAGTACGACGGAAATCATTCGGGAAGGCAGCACCTGCCTCGCGCATTGCATTTAACTTTTCGCGGCGCTGTGCCACTAGTTCGTTAATATCTACAACTTCTTCTTCGTTGTTCACGTTGTTTTGGTCACTCATGGTAAGTGGGTTCCTGTTATTAACACATTTAATTTTGGGTGATTACGCCTTGGCGTTAATCGAGATTTAATTACAAACCTTGTTTAAGGCTCGCTTCAATAAATTTATCTAGGTTGCCGTCTAGTACGGCGCCCGTATTAGAACTTTCGATACCTGTGCGCAAATCTTTGATGCGCGACGAGTCTAATACGTATGAGCGAATTTGACTGCCCCAGCCGATATCAGCCTTGCCGTCTTCTAGCGCTTGCTTATCTTCGTTTTGCTTATCAATTTCTAGCTCGTATAACTTAGCCTTTAACTGTTTCATAGCAGAGGCTTTGTTTTTGTGCTGTGAGCGATCGCTTTGACACTGCACCACAACATTGGTTGGCAAATGAGTGATACGAATTGCCGAATCAGTTTTGTTAACGTGCTGACCACCAGCGCCTGATGCGCGGTAGGTATCGATACGTAAATCAGCCGGATTGATATCGATTTCAATATCATCATCAATTTCTGGATAAACAAAGGCCGAACAGAACGAAGTGTGACGGCGGGCACTAGAATCGAATGGTGACTTGCGAACTAGACGGTGGACGCCACTTTCGGTGCGCAGCCAACCGTGAGCAAACTCACCTGAGAATTTGATCGTTGCGCCTTTGATGCCAGCGACATCACCAGCGGTAACTTCTACCAGTTCAACTTTAAAGCCTTTGGCTTCGCCCCAACGCAGATACATGCGCAATACCATTTCAGCCCAATCTTGGGCTTCGGTACCACCTGAGCCAGATTGAATATCCATGTAACAGTCGTTTTCATCGTTCTTGCCGCTAAACATGCGGCGGAATTCGAGTTTTTCAAGCAAGACCTCAAGATCGTTAAGCTCTGATTGTGCTTCGTCAAAGGTTTCTTGATCTTCAGCTTCAACGGCGAGCTCTAATAATCCTTCGACATCTTCTAGTCCCGATTCCATTGAATCAATGGTGTTAACGATAGCTTCTAGGCTAGCGCGCTCTTTACCCAAGGCTTGGGCGCGCTCTGGCTCGTTCCACACGGCAGAATCTTCTAGTTCTCTCGTCACTTCAATGAGCCGCTCACTGTTGTGATCGTAATCTAGGTATTCACGCAATATGTTTGAACGGCCGCGAAGGTCGTCAATTTTGTTTTTAATCGGGTTTACTTCGAACATTTAGGGCAATTCACCGTTTAAATTGAAAACTTGCTGAAAAAAAGCCGCTTATTCTAACTAATTAATCCTCAAATTTACAGGTTTTAAATGGAGATTTATGGCGTTTAGTGTGAAGTGAAACGGCTAACTTACGCTGAGAATATGTCGTAATAACGGCCACATTGAAACAACTTATCGATTTTATTCGAAATAGTGGTGGCATTTTTTTAACCAAAGCCATAAAATCCACTGTAATTAAAAACTATTATCATTCATATTTTTATGTTTAATTTGGAAATTGCATTTATATTGATGTGGATTGGCGCTTTTGTAACTTATGCCGCCAGTGAAAAACAGCAACTACTAAGCAGCCCGATAGAGCGCAATGTCGCTTGGGGTGGCCTAACAGTCATAACAGCAGTTAGCACGTGGTTAATAAGTAGTTTCTATGCCCCTGTCACTTCATTGATATTTAGCCTTGGAATTTTAATGTTAAGCTGGATATTTATCGTGCTTCTGGCTGGACACTGGACTAAGAAACCCACTCAAGTATGCGGCGCTGGCGTGCTGTCTTTACTTTTAATTGCACAATTAGGAGGTGTCTAATGTGGCCTAAATCTCTTATCGCGATCATTGGTGGTTGCTTGCTATCGATATCTCTCATGCTCAATCTAAACTTCATCTTTCCATTTGAAGTAGATACGCGCTTGTTTATTGGTTTGTTATTTTCGTTTCCGCTATGGGTAGGAGTAATGGTGTGGTGTTATGCCAGCGATTCGTTTAAGCATGCACTTAAACGATGCACTGCCTTGTTCATTCCATCGGCGATGTTTAACGCATTTTTTCTCATAGGCTAGCAGTACACACTCATGAATAAAGAATTTATCAAACGTTTAACGCTCGCCCACGGCTGGTTAGGTCTTATCTTTTCAGGCCTGTTGTTCATCATATTTTTCGCTGGTTCGATTGCGTTGTTTCGCCAAGAGATTACCAATTGGGCGATGCAACCTCATTATCCAGTAACTCAAGGTGAGCAAATCAGCGTTGAAAGAGCGTTTGAAATTGCGCTTGAAGGGCGCGATTACGATGCTAAAGAACATCTGAATATGGTTTTGCCTACCAAAGAAAACCGCTACTTTCGAGCGATTATCGATATTAAAGATCGTCCTGTTGAACCGCACTATGACGACTTGCTTATCGATCCAGTGACCGGCGAAATCATCAGCGAGGAAAGTAAATTTGAATTAGCAGAGTTTATCTATCATTTGCATTACGATCTCAATATTCCACAAGGTAAATACATCCTTGGATTTGTGACGTTGTTTTTCTTATTTGCGCTAATCTCAGGCATTTTCATCCACGCTAGAAAGCTAATAAGTAACTTCTTTCAGTACCGCGCTGGCAATCACAAGCGCAGTCAACTGCTAGACATGCACAACGTAGTTGGTGTTGTTAGCCTACCATTTACCATTATGTATGCCATCAGTGGTCTTATATTTAACTTAGTCATCATTTATCAAGTCGCTTTTGCAATCACGGTGTACAAAGGTGATGGCGAAGCGCTACTCAAGGACGCAGGCTTTGAAACTATAGCGCCACAGTGGCAAGACAAGCCTACACCACGTATAAATATCGATGATTTGATCAGCGAAGTTACTGCAGAATTTAATTCGGCGCCACGTTTTGTACGACTTTACAACTACGGTGACGAAAGCGGATTAGTGCAACTATTTTCTACAGATAACAGCGAGCTAACGACCGGCTACACCAATACATATTCATTGACGACTGGCGAAATCGTCGTTCGCTCTGACAGTACAAAGCCCAATTCACTTGTTGTTGGCACGGGCGTTTTACGTAAATTACATTACGGTAATTTCGCTTCACTTGATTTGAGGTTTATCTATTTATTCCTCGGCTTCGCAGTATGTGGCTTAATAATGACTGGTAATTTGATTTGGCTAGAGAAGCGTGAAAAACAACGTAACTTCTCAGCCCGCACATTAACCATTGCTCGTTATGTCACCTTATTAAGTAGCGCCGGAATCATGGTGGCTACAGCAATGTCCTTTATCGTAGAACGCGTTCTTGCTGAAGCAACAATGGAACGTGCAAATGTTGTTGCTAATGGTTTTTGGGGACTACTCGCGTTATGCGCTATTGTCTATGCACTGCCAGTCGTTCGCCGCAATTACCGTTTAGCGCTGCAACAGTCACTCTACTTATGTTCGGTAGCACTAGTAGTGACAGTAGTCGCTGGATACGCAATGTATTCTGAAACACTAATCGCGCTGTTTAACGCGCAGCAATATTCGACTATCGCTGTCGATGCTTCATTTATTGTCAGCGCTTTATTGCTGGCTTTTGTAGCTAAGCGCATCAAGTCGAGTGCTCAGAGCAACAATCAAAATGACGATAGTCAGTGTGGAGAAAATGAGTTAGCGCCAGCTAAATAATCCTCTTTCCCAAATAAAAAGCCCTCAATGACAATCATTGAGGGCTTTTTTAATGTTCGTCCTTTTATTCTTCGTTCTTAGGCGGCTTGCCAATTGCCGCTATCTCTTTATGCTGCTCTTTAGAGATTGGATAAATCTCTTTGATATAGCATTTAAAGTGAGGGTAAGTCGGCACAGATACCGCATCGAAATTCTTTGATAGCTGCGATGATGTTGTCTGATGCGTAATTAGGGTTTGGGCATAATCTAAATCACTACAACGCCCTTTTAACGCAATCAGATAATGCTTCTTAAATGGTCCTTTGACAGTAAAGTAGCTATCTGTCAGAGATTGCCAATTATTCATTCTAAAGTTGTTAACACGCTTAACTGACGCAATATTATGTTCGGTAACATAGGTTTCATAAGCTTGATTTTTTTCCACGCGAGATAAAGTATCTGGCTGAGTAGCACAACCTGCTAACAACAAACCTACTGCACTTAACGCTAACAATTTTTTCATAGTAAATTCCTCATCATTTATCATAAGGGGATAATGTGTTCGACCATCAGTTGGAGTGATAGTTTGTTTCTAAATTCGTTTATATCGAGTTTATAGGCAACTTCTACCCATTGAATGTTAGGGTTTGGCCACGTTTGTAAATCGACGTTAAAAGCAATAGCATCAACAACCATCATACTGCCTTCTGGCTCTAGCACCAATTTAAGATGTTTTTCACCGACAATGCGTTGTTGCACTACACGAAAACGCCCGTCAAAGCATGGTTCTGAAAATCCTTGCCCCCAAGGGCCAGCATCGCGAAGTAGAGCAGCGGTTTCAATCGTGAAATCTTGACTATGGAGTTCACCGTCGGTAAGGATTTTTCCGCTTAACTGCTCAGGTAATAGTGTTGCTTGTGCCTGCGCTTCAAACAATTTAGCAAATGCTGGATAGTCACTCTCTTTGATGGAAAGTCCTGCCGCCATCGCATGGCCACCAAATTTCAAAATCATCCCGGGAGCAAGCGTATTAATGCGCTCTAACAAATCGCGCAAGTGTAACCCTTCAATCGAGCGCCCCGATCCTTTTAGCTCACCATCGCCAGCGTCGGCAAATACGATTACCGGACGATGAAACTTCTCCTTAATACGTGAAGCTACAATGCCACTCACCCCCTGATGCCACTCTGGATGAAAGAGGGCAAAGGCATAAGGAACTTCCCCGCCGTCTTGGGTAAATGGCAATTGCTCAATAATCTTGAGCGCCTCTTGCTGCATGCCTGCTTCAATGGCACGGCGATCTTTATTAAACCCATCAAGCTCGCTGGCTATCTCTCTCGCGTGTTGCTCGTTGTTGGTTAGTAGACACTCGATACCTAGTGACATATCATCTAAGCGCCCTGCTGCGTTAAGGCGTGGACCTATCGCAAATCCCATATCACTCGCGACGATGCGCTCAAGGTTTCGCTTAGCAATTTCAAGCAATGCGCGAATACCAGGGCGGGTGCGTCCCGCTTTGATACGTGCTAATCCCTGCTCAACTAAAATGCGGTTATTACTATCTAACACAACAACATCAGCCACTGTGCCCAAGGCGACGATATCTAAAAACTCCGCCATGTTTGGCTCTTGCAAACCAGTTTTCGCGAAATAATTGGCTTTTCTCATCTCAGCGCGCAGTGCCAACATCACATAAAATGCCACACCGACACCCGCTAAATTTTTACTCGCAAACTGACAATCAGGCTGATTAGGATTGACGATAGCATCAGCTTGCGGAAGCTGCTCACCAGCAAGATGATGGTCGGTTACGATTACTGTCATTCCAAGCGCTTTCGCATGGGCGATACCATCAATCGATGAAATACCGTTATCTACAGTCATAATAACTTTGGTGCCTTGTTGATGGGCTATATCAACAATGGGTACCGACAGGCCGTATCCAAAATCAAAGCGATTAGGGACGATGTAGTCGACATCTGTCGCCCCAAAACGGCGGAGTGTTAGCATCGATAATGCGGTAGAAGTTGCGCCATCGGCGTCAAAATCACCGACAATAGTTATTTTTTGCCCTGTCGTAATGGCTTGGAAAAGTAGTTGCGCAGCCTTGTCGGTATCTTTAAGCATCGCTGGGTTAAGCAGGTTCTTAAGTTGATATTCCAATTCTGTCGCAGAATTAATCCCGCGACTTGCATAAATTCGCTGTAACAGTGGTTGATTTAAGAAGCTCAGGTGATCAAATTCCACCGCTGGACGACGCTCGACAATAGTGCTCATTATTTTCCGTAAATAATTCAAATAAAAATCAATAAAAAACCAGCTCACCTTAACACGGCAGCTGGTTTTAACATATAAACCTGAGGTAATTTATTGTGCTTATTTGTGTTTAACTGTTATTAGCCAAACACATTTTTAACGATTGATAACAATCGCACGCTGTCTACTTCTAAACACACATTAGTCGCGGGACGATTCTCCCAGAAATCGAGCGCAAATTGCTGGCCAACCTTAGCAGTAATAGTTTGACCAATGCCTACCCCTTCGGTTGCTACGCGAATCACGCGCGGCTCTGATTTAAATACGTCAGGTGCCATGGCGTAGATAATGGTAGAAGCATCGTGAACGAAACAGCCTTCGATGCCAAAGGTTTTGTTGTAAAACTCAAAGTAGAATTGGGTCGCCTGATAAAGAAAGTCCCCTTGAGTGCCATTGTTATCGCGAATATGGCTCAACAAATCATTATCCATGATCACCTGATGGGTTACATCTAATCCAATCATAGTCACAGGCCACGAGGCGCCAAATACAATGTCGGCCGCGTGAGGATCGTTAATAATGTTCGCTTCAGCAACTGGTGTTACATTGCCTTTTTCTTCAGCTGCGCCGCCCATTAAAATCACTTCGTCGACTAAATCGACAATGGTTGGATCGAGTTCTAGTGCCTTAGCAAAGTTACCCAGTGGACCCAAGGCAATGAGAGACACTTGATTAGGGTATTGATGCACTGTATCAACAATTAACTGCGCTGCGCTTCGCTCATCGGCTTGGCGAGTCGATTCTGGCCAGTTGATGTTACCAAAGCCATCGCTACCATGAACAAAATCAGGCGGCGCCAATTGCGGCGCAGCGATAGGTTTGGCAACCCCACCGGCTACAGGAATATCACTACCAGCGAGCTCTAACAGCGTAAGTGCATTTTTAGTGGCTAAATCGACGGCAACATTACCAAAAGTTGTGGTTAACGCTAATACATCTAATTCTTTAGATTTTAGCGCCAACAAGATGGCCATAGCGTCATCGATCCCCGGATCGGTATCTATAATAATTTTACGCATCGTGCTGCTCCAAAAACTCGTTAACGCTTGCTAAAGGTGGAATAGCGCTAGATGCGCCATGTTTAGTGACACACAGTGCCGATGCAGCACAAGCTCGGCGCAATACTTGTTCTACGGATTGTTCGTCATTACCAGACTGATGCTTATAAGAAATAGATTGTAATCCAGCTAATGCATAGCCAATAAAGGTATCGCCAGCGGCAGTTGTATCAACCGCATCAACACTAAATGCATTGACTTCAACAACATTGTTTTGATGTAAGTAACGTACCCCTTGACTACCTAAGGTCAGCATCACTTTTAATTCTGGATAGCTGGTTTGTAATTGCTGCTGCGCGCTAGCAACAGAGTCAACACCACAGAGATCCATCGCTTCAACTTCATTCACAATCAGTAAATCGATATGTTCAATTAATGGCTTAACTACATCAGCATTCATCGGTGCAGGATTAAAGGCTACCGATAATCCAAAGTGCTTTGCACGTTCGATAATGACATCAATATTATTAGTTTCATTTTGCAGTAAAACCCAATCATCTTTCGATGCTTGACTTAAGACGCTATCAATCTGCTGCGAAGTAATACAGTGGTTAGCACCAGCAAATAAGACAATGGCATTTTCAGCTTCATCATTAACTTGAATAATGGCGTGACCAGTGGGTACATCGCCCAAAACAACTTCAGACACGTCAACATTGCTGTTTTTTAAAACCTCTAACAGGCCTTTATCACTGTGAGAAATTGCGCCAACGTGTTTTACCTGGCATTGAGCGCGTCCGAGGGCAATAGATTGATTGGCTCCCTTACCACCTAACACCTGCTGATAATCATTAGATGTCATGGTCTCACCGGGACGGACGAAATGCGAAACTCGATAAACATGATCAATGTTTATCGAACCAAAATTATAAACAATCATAAAAATCCTTTAGCTAACAAATTCCGATGTTGGAACTGTTATTAGAAATCCGTTTGAACATAACATGTTAATGATGGGGAAAACATTGAGCGAACTCCCAAAACACCTTTATCAGAATAATAAAAGTGTTTGGGAGAGAAAAGAAAAACCAGTTCTAGATGGTGAAGCGACTCAACAAGCCGTGTTGTTTTTGCGTCACTTCCCGTTGCTCTTCCATCGCAGTATTAGTTGTTTGCGCGTTATCTACAACCTTTTGCGACAAGTCCTTAATATTGGTGGTATTGCGATTCACTTCTTCCGCAACCAAGCTTTGCTCTTGGGCCGCTGAAGCTATTTGCAAGTTCATTTCGGTAATTTGATTAATCGCCTTGCTGATACTGCTTAGCGCTTCGTTAGCAGACTGTGCTTTATCGACACAATCAGTTGCCTCTTCTTGTGATTGTGACATCACGTTAGCTACCGACATTGAGCCTTGTTGCAACACATCAATCATATTCTTGATTTCAGATGTTGACTCTTGAGTACGCTGTGCAAGGTTACGAACTTCATCTGCAACAACCGCAAAACCTCGTCCCTGCTCACCGGCACGCGCCGCTTCGATTGCCGCGTTTAGTGCTAACAGGTTAGTTTGCTCAGCAATACCATTGATTACTGACAAAATAGTTTCGATTGATGCAGTTGATTCCTCAAGTTGCTTCACTTCATTCACGGCATCTTCGATGTGACGCGATAATGAAAGAATCGATTCAGAGGTATCGCTAACAATAGATGCCCCTTGCTGAGCTGCAATATCAGCTTCAGACGCCGAATCAGCTGCTTGTTTCGCGTAACCAGATACTTCGAGCGCGGTTGAAGACATTTCATTCATTGCGGTAGCCAACTGCTCTAATTCAGATAGCTGTTGATGCATAGCGTTAACCGCTTCTTCAGCCCCTTGCGTGGTTTGCTCTGCGTTGTGAGCAATATCAGTTGCCAGTGACTTACAATCACCAATAAGTGATTGTAGGTTAATCGCAAATGCATTAAATCCACGTGCAAGTGTTGCGAATTCAACGTCGCCTTTAGTTGATAAACGCTGAGTTAAATCCCCTTCGCCACCAGCAATATCCTGCATCGCGGTAGAAATCTCATCTAATGGACGCATTAAGCGCTTGATCAGGGCTAGCATCGCAATAACACCAAAGACCAAGGCCGCAAGAGAATAGAATACCGCTTGATTACGCAGCGATGTCGCTAACGCGTTAACTTGCTCTTCGTCAATTGCGACACCTAGATACCAGTCTACACCGTTAACCTTTGTGAATTTAGTCATCCATTTTTGACCATTTAACTCGAAATGCTCAAACTCATTGCCATTGATATTAAGTGAACGTCCAAAATAATCTGTCATCATTTTGCCGTTGTAGCTCACTTCTGGATGAGAAATAATTTGGCCGTCGCTACTGACAAGAAATGCATATCCCGATTTCATTATCGCAACTTTATTGAGGATTTCACCTAAGCCAGATAAGCTAACATCTAGGAACATTGCGCCGTGAAAACTGCCATCTTTATCCATCGGAATACCCATGGATACAACAATTTCTTTGGTCACACTATCTGGGTATGGCGCCGTATAAATAATTTTATTAGCTCGCTTGGCTTCGATATACCAAGGACGCTTACGTGAATCATAGCCTGGAGCAGGATTCCAATTAGGGTCGTTATCAACGATAGAGCCATCTGATTCAAAACCCACACCAGCTAAAATAAATGCTTCGCGAACGGCTGGCTTGGTATAAATGCGATCAATATTTTCGACAGATACGTCATCTTCAATGAGATCCATCACATAGCCGCCTAAGATTTTCTTGCCTTCCATAATGCTGGCAATATTCTCAGACAAGCCATTACTGATTTCATCAATGCTTTCTTCAACCATTTCATCGAGGCTGCTCTTAACATTCAAATATTGATTAAGTGAAAGTAAACTCAGTGATAACAACAAGATAATGGACGTTGCACCGACTAGTTTAAATTTAAATTGCATAACACTCTCCTATAAGCGCTGAGATTAGTTAGCCTTCGAACCGGCTTGCCATTTCATTGAAAAGTTGTACTTAAGACCTATGCTAACTGCAGTAGAGTCTTCTTGATAATCAAAAGTTTTACGCAGCACTTCGCCGTGAATTTGAAAATTATCAGAGAAGTGATGTTCTAACGTCACATTGATCCCATGATGTGAGTTATTCACAGATTCTGGTGCGTCATTATCTAAATGAAAGTATCCCGCTTTCACTGTGTATTTCTTCGAGAGTGGATAGGCCATAGAAACGTCAACTGTTGTTTGGGTGGAGTCGCTACCACCTATCACTTCTAAATCACGCTCTTGCCAAGCCGCCGCAATGTAAAAACCATTATCAAATTTATTAGCAGCTGATAGTGCAATGGTGTCTGCTGTTTCTCCCACTTGCTGCTCATTGTTAGCGTCAGCAAAATCTTGTGTTAAATAAGCCACCGCCAAATGAAGATCATCGCGATCATAGCTTATTCCCACATTTACCATATCGGCAGCATCGTCAGATTCTAAACCGTTAAATTGCGCATGAGCTAAAAACGACACATGCTGCCACTGTTTCTTGTAAGTCACTAGATTATTAACAAAGAACGGGCTGTAGTTATCATAAGCGAAAGGCGCATTAGCATGATTAAAAATATCGACATATTCTGCAATTAGCAGGTAGTGCACCGGACGTTGTTTACCTATTGCAACTCGGCCATAAGGACTATCAATACCGACATAAGCACGTCGTGCTTTGCCGAAGTCACCATTATTGGAAATATCGACCGACCATTCGCCATGGCCAATACCCGTCCAGCCATTAGCTAGTTCATGCTCAAAATAAAAGCCTGCGTGGGAAAGAAAATCAGTGACATCGATATTAGAGTCATCACCGTTATTATGGGTTAGGCTGGGTCTTAATGTGGTGTAAAACTTGCCGCTGCTAGAGCGCTGTTCGGTGATAGTCTGTTTCTTTTCCAACGCTGCTAAACGCTTTTTCAGACTTTCAATTTCAGCATCATTTGCCAAAGATAATCCAGATGCTGAAAGCGCTGCACATCCCACAAAATAAGGTAAAAAACGAGATTTCTTCATAGTTCCTCCTAAATGAGGTTTGGTCGATAGAAATAAGTAAAGTACTTAACTCGTCTAGTTAAGTACAAAATACACTGTTTGCAACTGCGTCTGGTTGCGTTGAATCAATTTGTGACATCCATATCAGTAACCAGTTTTACTACTTACAAATACAAATTTGATGATGCGTACCGCTATAACAGCGTAATATAGCAGCAGTACTAAATCAGGAAATTTTAAAAATTAGTTAGGAATTATCATTATTGCGCTAAATTATTTTATTCCTCAAGTCCTTACTAGCTCATCGGACTTCAAGTTTCCTATCGGAAACTTTTCCATAAAATGCTAACAACTTTAGAATGTGACATCAAGCGAGAAATAGAAACTAACCGAGTTCCATAGTAAACTTAGGCCTCGCCTAACTTTATAAAACACAATATGAACAAACTCGATTTTTCAGCGCTTAACAAAAATGCTTCGGCATCTTTCCATCAACAACGCAATCTTATTAAAAAGGTATTCAAAGGCGATAAAGTTTTGTGCCCCACCTGTAACCAACCTATCACTATGTTGGACTCTAATAAAGAACAAGTTCACATTGGCTGTAAAAAGGGCTGCACTGCGATCAACATGGACAAGGAATAGCGCTGAAAAATGTCTTACCAACTAAAATATCGATTAATAATGGCGGGTCTAATGTCATTTTTTATGGCTGCGATTATGAGTGGTTGCATCATGGCGCTAAAGATTTCGCCGATGGCACTAGAGTTTTATAGCGCTTGGTTAAATGCCTTTTTATTTGCTTGGCCTATCGCATTCCCAGCTGCATTTATCATTTCCCCTATCGCACAAAAAATTGCTAATAGAATCTTACCGCCTAATCCGCAATAAAACTTGCGACAAATCTAAAAGTTAGATGTAATCAGGCTATTATCGATTTGACTAGCTTTTGCCTTGAAGAAATTTCTCGAATACACGCTGTGGTTAACCATTTTATTGGCATTGGGATATGTCGTCTATCAATGGCGCTGGCTAGAAATTGCCAAACCTACAGCAATTTCACATATCGAATCTAGCAGCAATAAAGCATCCGCCCATCAGCATCAACTGCCAAATATACAACGACAAATCATTGCTGATATCGAAAGTTCAACGCAGGCTTTATCGCACGACAAAGCTGAAGCCCCCCACCCATCGATATCTCGCTCTAAACATTCGGTAGCATTACGTCAACTCAGTGGCGTTTTATCATTTGATCGGCTTACGTTTCAAGAATCACACGAAGACGATATTGTCAGTTATCAATTTGATCCAGATGCGCCGATTCAACAACCCTTGCGCTTTATGCGTCTAAACATCCGAGATAGTCAGCACAACATCATTGCTCGAACCAGCACTGATGAAATGGGCCGTTATCAAGTTGAAATAGCCGACGCTGGCCAGCAATATTACCTAGAAGCCGTCTCCCAAATGGTATTTTCCGACAATCACAATAACGAAGTGATTACTCAAGTAGTTAATCAAGGAAATGCATACCCAGAGCGAACCACCTATCGCCGTCTCTATCGGGCTACTTCAGAGCTATTTGTATTAACAGATAGTGAAAACACGCAAAATTTAAACTTACATACCGGCTGGCATCATACCTTGCGCGAATTTGAACCTATGCATAGTCAGGCGCAGCCGTTTGCCATTTTAGACACCCTTGCCAAAGGCTTTTTATACCTCAAACAACACGACATCGAGATAACACCCAAAGAGCAGGTGCTCACCGTTACTTGGAGCCAAGATCCCGATATTGTAGAACAATCAACAGGCTATTACTCACCGTACTACAACTTAATCTATATCAGCGGTAATAACGCGCTAGATACTAATCAAAAGCCTATTAGTACGATTTCAGAGTGGAACGAACACACCATTTTGCATGAATTTGGCCACTACTACATGCGTCAAATTACAAGACGGGACGACACTCAAGCTGGCCACCACACCGCCTTTGGCTTTGGTTCTCTCACCTTAGCCTTCTCGGAAGGTGTGGCAACTGCGCTGGCCAAAACCATTTTAGAAAATTGGCATTATAAACGCGTGAGTTTTGATCCCGATAAACAAAGATTTGCGATAAACACCAAAGCCATAATTCATCAAGATAAAACCGAACGAATGCGGAAATTAACCACCAAGGATGGCGAAACTTATCAGCGCCCAGCCTTTGATTTTTCGCCTTTTATTGAACAAACCGTTACCTATTTTGTGTTATCGATCATCGATCCTAACTCTCCTTACAGTTTGCGAACTAGCCAATTATCACAAGAGATTGGCTTTAGTGGTTTTCACCGCGCAATGTTGCGACTAAAAGACTCTGCGGCCCTTACAACTATCTACAATTTAGCGCACCAGTTAAAAGTCGATACACCGCTTCAATCCCAAAACATCGACGAATTAGGACAACAACTCGAATTAATATTTAATGACGAATGGGGCAGTGACCAACTACCGCTTACTTCTCATATCATAGGTTACAATGGTCAGTTACTGCCTGAGCAAGCCCAATATCCGTTGTATCAAGAGCTATCTCTCGATAAATCCAATGAGATTTATTTTAACGGGGCATTAGAGAGTATTTCTGAAATGCGCCCTGGCACGTTGCGCTATCTAAAATTCAAAGCCCCCTATGACGGCACTATTGACATCTTTATTGCTGATAGTGACAGCCAAGGACAAACACATAAATTTTCTTTTAACATCGTCAATCGAGGCAAAGTTGTGGCCCAGTCATCCTACTACGAACAATACGATGCTCATGCGTTGGCGTGGGATGTTCGCGGCGGTGAAACCTATATCATTAGGGTATTTGGTGAAGCATTTACCCGCAATGAAGCCACAGCAGATCAGCTGGTAACAACTAAAATTACCGCTAACTATCGCCGATAATGAACAAATAAAACCTTATAACCGACCAACGAATAAACATCTGTTGACTTTTTTTTGACTATTGCCCGTTTAGTCTACGATCTAAATTGAAAAAGGTTGTAGAAATTATGAGTAATATCAGAGTATTGATCGCAGATCGCTGTATCCAATCAACAACACAGCTCAGTGAACAGTTCGCCGAAAATAATATTGATTTAGATTTCGCCTATCACGGCATTAGTGCGTTAGAGCTAATGATTAAAAATGAATACGATATTCTGATAATCGATTCGAAAATTACCAAACTAGACGCTTTATCATTGACCAAAAAGATGCGTCAACAGCTGTTTTCCAGCGTGCCCATTATTCTGTTAGCGGCCAATGATGAACTGACTTATAAAATTGAAGGATTTGAAGCAGGGGTCGATGATATCTTAGTGAAGCCTTATGCACCACAAGAGCTTTATTATCGACTAAAAGCGGTCAGTAAACGTGGGCCACTACGAGGCATAGGTCAGCAAGAAATTAATGATCTTCTCGTTGATTACAATGCCTCAACCGTTAGCCGTGGCGATCGCAAAATCAAGCTCCACCAGATGCAAATGCGCATTATCAAAGTGTTAGCACAACACTATCCAAATACCGTATCTCGTGAAGTATTGGAGCAAGAAATCTGGGCAGGCGCTCTGCCAGAGAGTTCACCACTGCGAACCCATATTTACCGCTTACGCCAATCCATAAAAGACCAACTAGATCGCGACATTATTAGCACGGTCTACGCTAAAGGATACCGACTGGCGTAACATTAACGCCTCATCTTATTGAAAACCTAGTAAAAAAAATAAGGCGTGATGAAATCTTCATCACGCCTTGTTGTTTATGCCGTTTCTGGCAGATGTTTTTGATTAAGCATAACTTCCAATGCCGCTTGAAAAGGCAATCCTAACTCGCTATGTCCCAATGCATATTCAACACACGCCGTTAAATAACCGAGCTTACTACCACAATCATGTGACTTTCCTTGCAACTGATAAGCTGAAACCGACTCCTGCTCAATCAATTTAGCAATAGCATCCGTTAATTGAATTTCACCACCGACACCGGGTTTAACATCGCTGAGCAATGACCAAATAGATGACGAAAACACGTAACGACCTACGATGGCTAGATTTGAGGGTGCATCTTGATAGTCTGGCTTTTCAACAACATTATAAATCGGCCAATTCAAACTACTTACATTAGCAGCCGCCTGTTTTTCTGCATTTTGGCAATCGACAATGCCATAGCGCTCTACCAGATGTGATGGTACAGGCTCCACCATTATTTGACTGGCTTGCCATTGATTAAAATTATCTAGCATCACAGCTAAATCAGCACCAGTAGAATTTTGCGCGATCAATACATCCGGCAATACAACAGCAAATGGCTCATCACCAACTAGTGGATATGCTTTAAGCACAGCATCGCCAAGACCCAGTGCTTCACCTTGACGCACATGCATTATGGTGACATCAGAAGGAACGATGGATTTTATCTCATCGAGTAACTGGCGTTTAACTCGCTTTTCTAGCGTACTTTCTAGTTCAAATGAGGTATCAAAGTGATTCTCGATGGCATTTTTAGAGGCATGTGTCACTAAAATAATTTCTTTAATTCCAGCGGCAACACACTCATCAACAATGTATTGAATAATCGGTCGATCGACTATCGGTAGCATTTCTTTGGGAATGGCTTTAGTGGCAGGTAACATCCTTGTTCCAAGGCCAGCGACGGGAATAACGGCTTTTCTGACAACCTTAGACATTGCGTTCTGCTCCTAGATTAACTGAGTTAAATTGAGCAATTTATCGACGTCGATGTCTAAATTAAGTCTACGTCTTAAATACCAAACGACTCGACATCATATAATTTAAACATAAACCAGCACCGATACCTGCTACAAATGCAATGGCGACATGTCCCCACAAGGCGGTCACGTAAAAGACCGCCAAGTTGAGTATCCCTGCAACGTGAGCAACAGCCATATGCCTTACCCACTGACGCAACTTATGCGATTTATCGCATTCACTAAAAGTAAAATATCTATTGCCTAACCAAGTGACTGAAGCCGCAACCCAAAACGCGAACACTCGCGCCCACATTGGTTGCTCAAGAAAATAGTAAAACAGCGTAAAGGCGCCAGCGTCAGCGATAAAACCAACCATGCCCACGATGGCAAATGCACTTACTCTTTTCATACTATTCCCACCTCATAATTTAGCGTAACCGAGACAAGATTATCTCTGCTTTAAAAACGCTAGATTATCGCGGCAAAGGTCAACAAAATGTCGCAACTTTACATTTGCGTGACCTTTTTTAGACCTTGCATTATTTAAGCTAGCTGCTCATTCATTAGGAATCCGTAGTTATGAAGCTTATATCGCCAAACAACGACGTCACATTAAGCATAATTGTGCCTGTCTATAACGAAGTACAAATGTTGCCCACTTTTCATCACGAAGTGCTGAAAACACTAGCGACATTACCCAATGAAACATTTGAATTGGTCTATGTTAACGACGGCAGCAAAGACAGCAGTTGGTTGTGCATGCAAAGCCTCTCGTGCCCGCTAAGTCACTGTAAAATTCGCTGTATTAACCTCAGTCGCAACTTTGGTAAAGAAGCCGCCATGACGGCAGGGCTTGATCATGCGACAGGCCAAGCGATCATTTTCCTCGATGCCGATTTACAGGATCCACCAGAACTCATTCCGCAGATGTTAGAAAAATGGCGAGAAGGATTCGACGTCGTTAACATGAAACGTAAACAGCGCGTGGGCGAGTCAGCGTTCAAAAAGTTTAGTGCTTTCCTCTATTATCGATTACTCACAAGGCTTTCAGATGTCGAGCTACAACAAGATGTCGGTGATTTTAGATTACTCAGTCGCCGCGTCGTCGAAGCGATTAAAAAGCTTCCTGAGCGCAACAGATACATGAAAGGCATCTTGTCGTGGCCCGGATTCGTACAAACCACCCTGAGCTTTGACCGCCAAGCTCGCGTCGCTGGTGAAACTAAGTGGTCTTTTTTACAACTGGTGGGCTTGGGCTTATCAGGTATTACTTCATTTAGTGTAAAACCATTGCGCTTAGCCACTTGGGCAGGCGGATTAGTGTCCTTATCAGCATTTTGTTATGCCATGTTTGTGGTTTTTAAAACGCTATTTATCGGCGAGAGTGTTGCTGGTTACCCCACCATGATGTTGGTGATTTTAATGTTAGGAGGCTTGCAGCTATTAGCTATTGGCGTGGTTGGTGAATATATCGCTCGCATCTTCACCGAATCAAAGGGACGTCCAATCTATATCGTAATGGACAACGAAGTGAAAGTTGCACAAGAACAAGCAGTAGGAGAACTAAACCATGGCTAATACAGTTAGTCAGCCATTGCGCTGGTTATTAGCACTAGGCTTAAGTGTATTACTATTCAGGTTAATATCCCTTGGCTTTTATCCGTTATACGACACAACCGAAGCACGCTATGGTGAAATCGCCCGGATTATGCTCGAAACAGGTAATTGGGTTACCCCACAATTTGATTACAACATTCCTTTTTGGGGCAAGCCACCATTTCAAACATGGATAAGCGCCGCCAGTTTTGGCATTTTTGGCGTTAATGAATTTGCCGCCAGACTGCCGCATTTTTTATGCAGCTTAATCACACTAGGTTTAGTCTATCGCTTTGCTCAGCAAACCATGGGGCTGCAGCGTGCTATCAATAGCGTCATTATCTTATCCGCGTGTATCGGTTTTACTATTACCGCTGGTACTGTGATGACAGACAGCGCTTTACTCATGGCAACAACGTTAGCTATGACGAGCTATTGGCGCTGCTATATCGGCGATAACCCTACACAAAATGGTCTACTATTTTTTGCCGCACTAAGTCTTGGTATGCTTATAAAAGGGCCTGTGGCTGTTGTAATTATCGGTATTGCCTTAGTAACGTGGAGCATTTCACAACGCTGTTTCATTAAAGCACTAAGTGTGTTGCCATGGTTAAAAGGCATGGGACTTTTCCTTGCTCTAACGCTGCCTTGGTATATCTGGGCAGAAATTCGCAGCCCCGGCTTTTTCGAATACTTCATTATTGGTGAGCACATCCAACGCTTTTTAGTTTCCGGCTGGCAAGGTGATTTATACGGCACAGCTCATAAAGAGCCACGCGGAATGATCTGGATTTTCTGGCTGGCGGGAGCTTTTCCATGGTCATTGTTACTGATAACTCGCTTTTTAAAAGCGGGAGTTAACAAAGTAAAACGCAATCAATCACAACCTCAAAATCCATTAACCAGTTACCTGTGCTGCTGGATGTTAGCGCCATTACTATTGTTCACTATGTCAGGTAATATTTTACCGGCCTACGTTTTACCTGGTATTGCAGCCATGGGATTACTCACTGCGCTACTCATGAGCAACGAGCGCGTATTAGCGGTTATGGCGATTGCTTCCTATACCTTATTAGTCGCAGCGATATCTTGGGTATTATTAGGTAAAGTTTCTAAGAAAACGGAGCAGTCATTACTAACTAATCACATGGAGCAAATTCAACAAACACCGTTGTACTATTGGAAAAAGCGCCCGTTTTCAGCGCAGTTTTATTCCAAAGGGCATGCCAAACTTATCACTCATAAAGCGCAGCTTGAGCAACAATTGCAAGCTAATGATGAATTTTATTTAGCTATCGCTCATACTGATGTACAAGAGCTCGAACAGTACCTAGCAAAGCAATGTTCCACGCTAGAAGAAACATCAGAACGCTTATTACTTCGCTGCCGTTAGTCAACCGAAAAAGGAATGCAATAACGTGAATGTATTACTCATTGAAGACAGCCAAGAAGTCGCCGAAATCATCTTCGATTACTTTGAAGATTCTGATATCGAACTCGATTATGCAGCTACTGGCACGTTAGGGCTACAACTCGCGCTGGAACAAGCCTTTGACTGCATTATTTTAGATGTCATGTTACCTGGAATTGACGGACTGTCTCTGTGTAGCCAACTTCGCGAAAAAGGCAATAATACGCCAATCATTATGCTAACTGCCCGTGATACCAATCTCGATATCAAACAAGGACTTAACATAGGTGCTGATGACTATTTAGTTAAGCCGTTTGATATCGAAATATTGGAAGCGCGCATTCAATCCCTTATACGCCGCAGTGCTGGCAGTGGCTTTAAGAATTTTTTGACTTGTGGTGAGTTAAAAATCGATCTGAAAAACTACCATGTTTGGCGCGGCGAAACACAAATCAAGCTAAACCCGAGCTGTTTTAAAATCTTAAAACTATTAATGGAAAAATCACCTGCTATTGCTAGTAGACAAGAAATTGAAAACGTCTTGTGGCCAGACGATATGCCCGATCAAGATATTTTACGCAAACACATCTATCAACTGCGTAGCAAAATCGATAAACCATTCACTCAAGAGCTTATCCAAACAGTGCCAAAACTCGGTTATCGCATCTCGGAATCCCTATGAAAAAGTTACAGCCATTTAGCCATAAAATTTCCACCGTTTTTGTATGTGTTTGCGCCTTTATTATTTCATTTTACACAATTGTTGTTGAGTTAACGGTGCATCACGCTGAAAACCTCAATAGCCAACAAAGGCTATCATTAGTCGCACCACACCATTTATCACTTTTTAACAACAATAAATTAGAACAGGTCATACAAACCGATCCTATAACAACCATCTATAGTCACTTTCACCTGCTGCCAAAAGAAGTACAGTCCTATATCGACCCTCAATGGTCAGGCGTTTTACACATCGTAGAAGAGGATTTAGAAGCCAGTATTTTTGCAATGGCAAACCAACAAGGGCGAATCACCTATGCCGTTGAAGATGTCGGTTTGATCGAGTGGAGTGATTTCGATTTCATCGTAGTTGAAATAGCTCTATTTGTATTCGGCGTTATTTTATTCGTCGCTACTACGTTTGCAGTAATTCGATTATCCAAGCGGCTTTCACAACCCTTTAGTGAATTAGCTTCCCAGCTGCAATCTGAAAGCGATCACCAGCTATCACCAATAGTCACCAACGGTGAGCAATCTAAAGAGCTTATGCAAACCTTAGACGGAGTAAATCACTTCCGTGCGCGCATTAAAGAAGCGCTTGAGCGAGAGCAATCTTTTACTCGCTATGTTAGCCATGAACTGCGAACGCCGATGACAGTCGTTAAAGGCAGTCTGAGCTTATTGCGCCGCAATGAAGATCCTACAGTCGCCAAGCAAGTAAAGCGCATTGAACACGCAATGGAAGAAATGGAGCAGCTTACTCAAACCTTCCTACTACTGGCACGTGATGAGGAAGGCAATCAATCGCAATGTGAAATATCACAGGAAGTTATCGACAATATTGAACAGAGTATTGCCAAGCGAATTGCGTCTAACAATGTTCGTTATCAAGCAACACTAACACAGAATATTTCGTTAAGCGCAGAACCAATTCTTGTAAAGTCGTTAATTAGCAATCTAGTGCTCAATGCAGTTAACTGCAGTATCAATGGCGCTGTTACCTTAGTTATAGATAGCAATAAACTTACCGTGACCGACAACGGCGTTGGCCTTGATGGCAAAAGTCGTGGTTATGAGGGATTTGGTATTGGACTAAATGTGGTTAGGGATATTTGTAACAAGTATCAGTGGCAGTTTTCCCTCGTCAATAATCCAGACCAAGGCTGCACTGCCACCGTAAATTTTACGACCGATAAGACTAGGCAAGACTACTGAAGAATATTAAGTAAGTCTTGCGGTGGGCGATAGCCTACTAACAAACTGCCATTATCCAAGATAATCGATGGCGTTGCGTTTACTCCAAACTCAACGCCTAACTGATAATGCTGCGGCACCTTATTGTCACATAAATTTGTGGCAATGCGCGTACCTGCTTTTAGCTCGTCCATCGCTTTGTGTTGGTCATCACTACACCATAGCGATTGCATGGCGCTCCACGCTGGATATCCTTCACCACCACGCGGAAACGCCATATAACGCACAGTAATACCTAAATCATTATACTGCTGCATTTCGCGGTGCATCTTACGACAATAACCACAGTCAACATCGGTAAATACAGTAATACGATGCTTTTCGTTTTTGGCTTTATAAACGATCATCGACGGCTCGAAACTGGCCATTTTCGCCAAGCGCATTTTGCCCATAGACGCTTCAGTTAAATCTTCAAAACCATTGCTAGCGTCAAACATATTACCGCGTACTAAATACTTAGCGTCTTTAGTCGCGTAAAAAATGCCACGTTCCGTCATCACTTCATAAAGCCCGGCGATTGGCGTTTCTTTCACGCTATCGATGCGCATACCCAAGGTGACTTTCACTGCGGCTTTAACTTGAGCCAACTGCTGTGTTTTATCATTGTCTTGAGCGAAAGCGCTAAATGACAGAGTTAACGCTAAAATCCATGCGGTACGTTTTAACATTTTTCCTTCCTATTCCACAAAGGTGATATCAACTCGAGAGGTAAGCTGAAGAATGAGTTCATAACAAATAGTATCAGACCACTGCGCGATTTCTTCAACTGGCAGTTGTGGCCCCCACATAATAACGGGATCGCCACACTTCACTTTATGATCAAGTCCCAAATCTACCGTCACCATATCCATAGAAACACGGCCAACAATAGGGTAACGCTTGCCGTTAATAAGCACTGGCGTGCCCGCTTTAGCATGGCGCGGGTAACCATCACCATAACCAATGGCAATCACCGCCAATTGCGTGTCTTGAGTTGCTTGCCAATGAGCGCCATAACCAACGTTTTCACCTTTGGCTAGGGGCTTGATGGCAATAACGCTAGTGCTAAGCGTCATCGCCGCCACAAAATCATCTTGTGCGCCAGTGCGATTAAGCATTGGCGAACATCCATACAGCAACAGACCAGGTCTCACCCAATCGGCATGAGAATTTGGCCACGCGAGAATTCCCGCTGAATTAGCCAGTGTTAACTCGCCATCTTGGCCATCAACAAGGGCATAAAACTGCGCCATTTGCTCGCTAGTAAAGTTATTTTTCAGATCGTCGGCACAGGAAAAGTGCGTCATAAAATTGAGATGACCATCAACGAAGTTCAATGCTTTTAATCGCTGGACAGCTTCATCAAACTCACTCGGTGCGATGCCTAATCGGTTCATACCGGTATCGACTTTAAGCCATACCTTGAGTTTCTCTTGTGAACTATTAACGCTCTTTGCGAAAGTCTCAAGCTGGCGGATCTGCTCTAGGCTGTGAACCACAGTCTGAATATCGTGCTTGAGTAACACATCAATGTCGACAGTTTGGAAAAAACCTTCCATTAGCAAAATTGGCGTTGTGAATTGCGCTTTTCTCAGCTGTAACGCCTCTTCTAATCGAGCAACGCCAAAGGCATCGGAATCAGAAAGAATACGCGCCATTTCCAATACACCATGACCATAGGCATTGGCTTTGAGCACACTAATAATACGGCTATCTTTGACGATTGACTTAATGCGCTCAAAATTATGGCGCACCGCTTTGCGGCTAATAACCGCGTTAACTGCACTCATTAATATTCGTCGTCAAACGCAGGGCCTGCGTAGTTATCAAATCGAGAGAATTGACCTTGGAAGGTCAAACGACACTTACCGATAGGGCCGTTACGCTGCTTACCAATAATAATTTCCGCAGTGCCTTTCTCCTGACTATCATCGTTATATACCTCGTCGCGGTAGATAAACATGATTAAGTCGGCATCCTGCTCGATAGAGCCAGATTCACGTAAATCCGAGTTGATCGGACGCTTATCGGCACGTTGTTCAAGGCCACGGTTTAGCTGTGACAGTGCAATAACCGGACATTTCAGTTCTTTTGCTAACGCTTTAAGCGAGCGAGAAATTTCGGCGATTTCCAAGGTACGGTTGTCGGCAAGGGCTGGTACCTGCATTAACTGCAAGTAATCGATCATAATCATCGATACGCCGCCGTGCTCACGGGCGATACGACGAGAGCGCGAACGAACCTCGGTCGGGGTTAAGCCAGAAGAGTCATCGATATACATCTTGCCCTGCTCTAGCAACAAGCCCATCGTCGATGATACACGCGCCCAATCCTCATCTTCCAAGTTACCAGTACGAACACGGGTTTGGTCGACGCGGCCTAAGGATGCCAGCATCCTCATCATAATAGATTCCGACGGCATCTCTAACGAGAAGATAATTACCGGCTTATCTTCGTTCATCGCTGCATATTCGGCGAGATTCATAGCGAAGGTAGTTTTACCCATCGACGGACGAGCCGCCACGATAATTAAATCTGATTCTTGGAAACCCGATGTCATCTTGTCGAGATCATCATAACCACTGGAAACACCAGTAATACCTTCATTTGGCGCGTTATATAATTCTTCAATTTTATCGATAGTCGACGCCAAGATTTGCTTGATATCTTGCGGGCCTTCAGAGGCATTTGAACGACTCTCTGCGATTTTAAAAACTTTACCCTCGGCAAAATCTAGTAGTGCCGCACTGTCACGCCCTTCTGGCTCGAAACCCGCTTCGGCAATTTCATTTGCCACACCAATCATGTCACGAACAACCGCACGTTCACGAACGATAGTCGCATAAGCCGCAATGTTCGCCGCACTTGGCGTATTTTTAGCCATTTCACCAATGTAAGCAAAGCCACCAACACTATCGAGCTCATTCTCACGCTCAAGGGCTTCAGACAGGGTAACTAAATCAATAGGATTACCGTGTTCAATCAAATCCGCCATGTATTTAAAAATAATGCGGTGATCACGGCGATAGAAATCTTCGGCTACAACAAGCTCAGATACGCGATCCCACGCATCGTTATCTAACATCAAACCACCAAGTACCGACTGCTCAGCCTCAAGCGAGTGCGGCGGAACCTTGAGCGCTTCAATCTGCGCATCGGTTTTAGGCGTTTTCTGTTTCTTAGGTTTAAAAGGAGCTTGAGCCATGATGCCTACTGTCGTTTTTAATGAGGGTCGTTTTAATGGAGGTCATTATCTAAATAAAGCAGCACTTTATCAACATACAATTCTCGTCACTTGCGCGAGTTGGCACTTTATAACTCTTCATAACTGAAGCCGTAATGAACCTTAAGCGTAATTAGTTAATTAATATTGGAAACACAGTGTTACAAAACTGAAACTAAAGATTCTAAAGTTTCAGTATTTATTGAAAGTTAATCTGCTATGCTATGGCAACTTTTTGAACAATAGCATTCAAGGACTGATTTATGAACACTGAAACTGCAAGCAATACTAAGTACGTAATTGACCGCATCTTACATTGGTCAGCCGCTTTATTAATGTTAGGTATGGTGTCGACAATGGGTGCAGAGATCCATTCCACCGACTACACCATCAAAGGCGCAGTGCTGCACAAGCAAGACGCCATTAATTTACATTTTATGATGGGCTTGGGCTTATTAAGCCTTATCGTCGGCCGTATTTTATGGTCTGCGTTCGTACTTGAGAAAGAGAAAAAACCACAATTTAAATCACCATTACATAAAGTCGTGGTCACTATTATGCATTTATTGATGTACGGCGCTTTGTTTAGCATGATCGCCACCGGAATCATCATGATCAACAACTATGAGCACCCACTCAATCTCCTCGGTTCACTATCCTTTGCCGAAAACGGTGGCGATTTAGCAACATTTACCGATGCCCGCACTACCCACATGTGGATGCTCAATGCAATGTATGTGTTTATTGTTGGGCACGTCGGCGCAGCGATTTATAGTAAGCGTTAGTAAAGTCTTAGCTGCGTATCAAACATCCATTGTTGACGCAGTCCAATCTCTTTTTGATACATAACATCGAGTAACTCTAGCCAGTTTTCTGGACAACGTTCATGCTGGAAGCGTTTTGAGTATGCCTTGCTTTCATCAAAGTGGCCAAATACGTGATTACACTTTAACCAATCGAGATCAGGAAACAGCACATGTTGATAAGGCGCTTTCACGTCTATTGCTAAGCCCATACCATGCGGATCATAATCACCAAAAAATACTTGCCCATGTTGCCCTTTTTCCGCAAACCAATGAGCTTTCAAAGTTTGACATGCTTTAGAATGATGGCTCTCGTGGCCGCGATAAACAACTAACGCGTTAGCTAGCTCACTTGGAATTTGATACTGATGCCATGCGGAAAAACAATCGCGATTTTCTACCACCACCAAATAGTCATAAGACGCTAAGTCCAATGTACGAATATCTAACTCAATTTGAATTTGCGCAGGTGATTCGGCAAGTTGAAACAAAGACTGATAGGCAAGGCGCATTGATAAATCACTGCACGCCGCCAGCACTAGATGCTCGGTAGGTAGCTCTTTAGCGTCTTTTTCATTGGGAGAAACCTTGGCAGCATCCAACCTGTCGCCACTGGTTCCCTGTTGGAATTCTCTTAGCGATGAATAACCTAGACTTTGCAGCTTAGCATCGAGTTTTCGGATGCCATCTCGATCGATGTAATAATGTTTGCTATCGCCCTCGCGGCCGAGATTAATGGCGTGCTCGTCACACCATGCCAGTGTTTTCTTGAGCCAAGCGGCATTGCGCTTAGCTTTGTAACTTGTTTCAAGCTGTAGTGCTTTAAAGGCCTTGGTTAATTCGGTAAGCGCCTGTTTAGATAAGTTTTCATCCATGAAAATGACTCCTTCGATTTAATGAGACAACTTTACACCACACTCAAATGCACATCTTCAATCACGTGCAGCTGGTTAAAGACACTGGTTTCGTGCGACTTTTTATCAAAGGCAAAACGCTTGCGAATATCTCTCGCTAGCCCTTCGTATTCAGCAATCACTTGGAACAACCAAGTTTCCCCATCCCAATCGAGCTTGCTTTGTTCTAGATAATCCAGAGCACTCACCACGCCTTCGCTATCAAATAGGCTAATAAAGAAGTTTTCGACATCTTCTTTAAGCTGTTGGTGCTTGGCTTCAACTGCTAATACTTCTTCGAGATCAAACTCGCCGCCACTGCTTAGCGGTTCTACATATTCGTTAGTCGATAACTCAAGGGTACGTACAATATCGCCTAGCGGCTGCTGATCGCCAACGCGATCCAGTGCGACACTGGCACTGGCGATAATAGGCGCGGCGTGATTAATATTCTCCGGCACCACGGTGCGATTTGGATAATCCCCCACTTCGAATTTTGGATGCTGTTTTAAGAACGCCGCCATATTGCTGATCAACTGCGCACGCTCTTGCTGCTGCCTAAAGCGCGCCATTAGCTCAACCAGACGCTTTTGCACCTCAAGTAATGAGCTAGAATGATCGGAAATTACTACTTGTAACTGACTCACCAGCAATTTACGCAGCGGACCACTACTTTGGGCTAGCTCAATCATCTCGTTAAAATCGATGAGCTCAAAACCATCAAGTAGACGACGCAGCTGTTTCTGAGCCAGTTCATTCTCACGAATCTTGTCACTCAAGTTACTCACAAAACCAAAATCGGAATTGAGACGATTCCACAGACTAACAATGGCGTCGCTAAACTGCCCCGTCATATCGTGCACTTTCTCGGTCAATAGTTGGAAATGATGCTCACTCCCCACATAATCACCGCGATATTGGGCATCGGAAAAATGCTTCACGAGGGTGCGGATTTGCTCTAACTGACCTGCAACATCAGCGTTGATCTGACGCTTACGCTCATCTTCGGTAAGACTGGCAATCAGCGCGTTCATATCAGGGCGCAAACTCAGCGGCTGCGACTCATCGGGACGATGTAAAATACGCCCTTTAACCAGTTTATCTAGCGCTGAATCATTGATACTAGTCTCGTCAAAATGCCCTTTGATATAGGCATCCATCAACTGCGAGCTGTACTTGCCAATCAAATTTAGGCGCGCCACACCGAGCGCATGCAGGCGGCTCTGTGGGCTTTGATCTTTCTCTTGCTTGCGGCGAGCCATTAGAACATCGACTCTTGTTGCGGCATATCATCAAGCGGTAGTGACTCTTCATCTTTAATGAAGCGTACCATTTCCACCAGCTGCTCAATTTTGCCTGTTACCACATAAAACTGACGATCTTTATGGGGCTGATGCAAGTAACCAGTTTCTTTCAAACGTTTAAAAACTTGTTTTAGCTGCGCGTCTAAATTGTCGCTGCTCGATTTAAAAAAGCGATCGCTAGCAAGCTGAGTAAAACGTTGACGCAACGACTGGTTATCTTCGGTACGCAGCGCAAACTCTTGAAATTTAATGGTATCGCCAGCACTTAATGCGCCGTCCCGCCCCAAACTCTCTTGTACTAATTGCATCCATTCGAGCAATGGCAATAACGACTGAATAGTCTGCTTAAACTCTTTCGATAAATGCTCACGAGCATCGCTATTAAGCTCTTGATACGCTAAGAAATACACGCTGTTATCACTGCTTGAAGCAACACGGCGATTCAGTGGTCGCAAGAAGTGATTAAGCTCTTCACGCACTACTTCATCGGATAGCCGACGATAAGCTTCTTCGTTAGTCACCTGACAAATACTCGCGCCAGCAAGAAGCGATTCTAATAATGGGCCATGTTCGATCATTAGTTAACTCCTTCGCTAGATTTTTGCAGCTGCTGAGCGATTTTCGCTTCAATTCGATTCACTTTCGGTTCAATTCGCTGCAAGCGCTTGTATTGTTTGTCGATGAGATATCTGTGCTTGAATAACGTTAAGACATCAGACTCTGGATTCGGGAAGGCACCAACGATGCAAATATTATTACTGTCACAGGCGTTAAATAGTTTTTCAACGTTGTGATAAGCCAGCGTACCAATTTCATCGATTGGCCAGTTAACGCTGATCTGCGCATCACCACGCAATAAACGGGTAAAGGCCAATAAGAACTTACATAAGATTAAGTAAGCCATACCGTGACTCGATGACTCTAATAACTGACGATCGTTTTTGATCACCAAGTCATTACCACCTTCATTAAGATGCAATTCGAGGCGCAATAGCGATTCAATAGAGTAGCTAGAATCGGCGCGCAACAAATCAACCACATCGCTTAACGCGTTAATATACTCATCTGTTGGTAACTCCTTGCCTGTCTCTTTCCACTGCTCATACAAACTTGAGAAACGCTTTAGTGGTTGCCAGAAATTTAGCTCATCGACGGTTGAGATGATCTTCACTTCCGAACGATTGATGCCATCAAGGGTTAGATCATCACTTACCGCAGCGGTTAAACGCTTCGATTGTCCCGCAATACGGCGATTGATGTCGCTAAATACGGTAAAAAACTTGTGCAAGTCGCCACCGATGGTTTCGCCCTGTTCTAAAATTTGACGCTGTTGGTCGGCTAAAATACGTAGAAGATCGCTAAATATCGGTAAACGATCACGTAAATCACTCTCTTCACCTAAACGTGACAACTCACTGGTCATCAAGTCTAAGAACTGCTTTTGCGCGTCTTGCGACAACTCAGCCTCAAGGGTGTAAATCTTATCTTTTAAGGTATTTTCTGTCTTACTACGCTGTTCTAAGCCATGAGTGGCGCGAGTAATGCGCTCGTCTTGATCCCCTTGTATTGGCGGCAAGCCGACAATCAGTTTGGCATCTATCGTTAACTGGCCCAACTTAGTAGTAAGCGGTAGCAATTGTTCAATCAATTTAGATAAACGAGCGATATCTGTTTGCAGCTGCTCGCGCTCGTCTTCAAGTTTCTGGCGCGCTTGTTTAAACTCAGTCTTCTGCTGATTAAGCTTACCGGTTAAGCTTTGAATTGACGCTTTTAGGTTAGCTTCTTGCTCTAGATATTGCGGGCGAGATTTTTGCCACAACACATTAATAAAGTTGCGATATTCACGTAAATCATCTTGGCGTGAACGCACGCGAGCAATATCTTCTTCAAGTTGCTTAATGCGCTCTTTTAGCGCCTGAATAGTCTTAGGATCGATGTCTTTATTGGCCAGCTCAAGCTTAAAGGCCTCTTCTAGTTGTTTAATCTGCGCCTTATTGGTTTGACGCTTGTGATCAACTTGCGCCTCAAGTTCGCTAATTTGGCTGCTAATGGCGTCGATTTCTTGCTGCCAATCGGCTTTAAACTCTAATAGCTGCGCGTGATGATCGTCTTTGAGCGTGGCTAATGCTTCGCGTTTTTGCTCACTTAGCTGTTTGATTTGCGCGTTTGCTTCATCTAGGCCGCTACTCGCCGCCTTACGACGTGCCGCTAAACTTTCTTTATTGGTTTGTTGTAAGCGCTGTTTCGACTCTTTGGCGAAATTTACTTCGTTGGCTTGCTCGGTCTGTGTTTGTTTAAGCTTAGCGACTTCATCTGCCAAGGCTTTCACCGCATTGTGAGCGAGTGTTAGGCCAACTTCGCATTCACTTTGCGCATCGAGTGCAGCAGATACCTTGCGCTCTAACTCTTCTTTGTTAATACGCAGCGCCGCTTCATCTTGAGCATAGCTCGGCGCATCGATTTCACTGAGTTTTAGCGCTACGCCATAAAGTTCGCTGTGGCTGTCGCCAATTTGCGGATGAAGATCTAAGCGCTCTAATAGCTCTTGATTAATCACCTTACCAATAGAGTTTTCCCAACCATCGACATTGGCGCGTAAGAAATGACGCAGTGAGCCTTGCTCAGGTGAAATTTGCTGCTCTAACAATCTCAGTTGTTTTTGCAACTGATGCACGCTAGTTCGCGCATTTTCTAGCTTAGTTTGCGCTTTATGCTGCTCATTGCGCGCATTTTGATGTTCGCGCTCTTTCTTCGCCAATAGGTCACTAGTATGACGCCAGTTATCTTGCGCTAGCTCAAGACGCTTATCGCTTAAAGACAGGTCTTCTTGCTCTTGCGCCGTTGGTCCCATGTTATCGATTTGCGCTTGGCGCTCGATTTGCTGATGCCTAAATATCGCAATTTGGCCATCAAAATCTTCAGTGAGTTGCTCTTTACGGGTGAGGTATTGCTCAGATAATTCGTCTTTTTTATCACTTTGCTGCTGACGCGTTTTCTCACGGTTTTCTTCGTGCTCGCGAATCAGTTTGCGGTTTTTAACCGTCAGGCGTTCTAATGACTCATTAAGGGTGAGTTTTTGCTGATTAAGCTGCTGCTCTAATTCACCAAATTGTTCTAACAGAATGCGGTAATGACTTTGTTGCTCCACCAGCTCTTCATTCCACAATGGCAGCGCATCGGTATCAATGGCCAACTGTTCGTAATCACCATCTTGGTAATTATCATAAGTCGTTTGCAGCTCATCGAGTTGTTGCTCAGTGGTTTTTAGCTCGGCATTGGCCTTACTAAGTTCACTGTTGATATTAGACTCAGCTTCATGGAAATTAGTTTTAAGAGCGGAGATCTTATCGCGTAAATCTTTGTCACTAGCCTGTAGATCCGCACGCTCGGTTTTACTGCGTTCTAAATCATCACTCAATAATGGGGTTAATTGCAGTAATTGTGCTTCGATTGCATTTAAACTGGTGGCGATCTGCTGTACTTTTTCATGTTGCTGCTCAAGCGAACTCAGGCGCATCGATTGACGCATTTGCTTGATCCATTCACGTGCCTTGGTGTTTTTAACACGTGTTGTTGGCTGCACTAACCCATCTTCTTCGAAGATTGCCGCCAACATGGTTTTTAGCGTGTCCATCTTGCCTTCTTTGGCGTGCACGGCACTAACGAGTTTTTCGAGGTGACGCACCTTATGGCGCGGTGCAACCAACGAATAGCGGGCTGCTAATTGGCGCAGTTTAATGCCATCTTGCGTATTACCACGCAATGACGAAACATCGTTTTGAACGATAGCGCGATATTCACTAGTAGCGCTTATCTTACGCGAGTATTTAATCTCAAGTGACGATAATTGAGTAAGCCATTGATCAGACTCAAAGGCTTTAACTTTGCCATTACTTTCTTGGAATAACAGCTGAATCTTATCATAAGCAGCATCGACAAATCGGTAGCTAATGCCGTCTTTTGCAGTATGCGTTAGTACCGCTTGGCATAAATCCCCTTCTTCCCGCTGATATTCATACACCAAGTAGCTGTTAGATTTCGGTAAGTAAAAGTCACCGAACTTGCTACGCGTTTTGGGTACAACTCGGCTTGGCAGTTCACCATAAAAAACCGGTACTAAACGTTGTAGAGTCGTTTTACCCGATGCATTGGTACCACAGATATTGGTGTGGCCATCGAGAGATAATTCCACCACGCCCGGCAGGTGAGTATTAATAAGAATAATGCGGCGCAAACTTGCCATTGAAACCTCAGATAAGCATCCATTTGACACACATAATATAGGGATTTTTAACCGATTCAAGGAAACGCAAGCCGTCGAGTCATTATTTGAACCGTTAGCATTGCTAAGTGCTTGTTATAGCGGTAAGGTAGTGCATTCAGATAGATAAAAAAGAGGTACCTATCTACTAGTGAAAATAACCAAGTTAAGTCAAGACGAAGCCCTTTCTTTTACATTGCGTCACCAACTGCTGCCGCAAGCTCAACAACGCATCGATCTTTATTTTTCTCTGCCCAATGAAATGGGAATTAGCCCGCAAACTCTCGACGAAGCAGATTACTTTCATTCCAGTATTAAAACACGCTCTGCCTATTATTCTGATCAATTGCATTTGCCGTTAGTCCGCAGTCGCTTTATCAGCGCTAAAAAAGGCCAGCAAGACGAATATCGCGTAAACCTCAACCTGTTTTGTTATCAAATTAAAACCGCGCTCGATATCGACATCAAACAAGCACTGCAACAACGAGAAAGTGATGAGTTTTATCCAACAGCATTAGAGTTAGCCGAACAAAGCAAAAACTTATTGAAGAAGCTAAGACGTAATACGCCCAGCGATAAGAAATTTAAGTCATACCACGAAAATGCCGACAACTACCTTAGCTGGCATGTGGAGCAATCATTCCTAAAGTTATTGGCAAAAGGTCCGAAAACCAGTGAAAATTCAGAAGTTCGTGAGCAATTGCTGCAATTATGCCGCGATGAAAATAGCTATCGCGAGAGCAATCAATACAACTCGCAAATCACGCTAGATGATCCCAACCGGATCACCAATAAAATGCGCCTATTACAGCGATTAATCGAATACGGCGTCGTATTTAACAAAGACATGCGTCATCTTAATCGCAACTTAAAACGCTTTGTCCGCGGCGGTGTCACGACAGTAATGATGGCGTTTGTGATGGCGTTAGTACTTAATGCCCGCTCATCTTTTGCCGAAGTAACCTTGGTATTAGTGGCTATTCTCGGGGTTATTTACGGCCTACGAGAAACCTTTAAAGACGATATTACTCAATCAATATGGCGGCGCATCCAACGAGGGCTACCTAAATGGCAACAGCTGTTTTCCAACAGCGCCACTAAAACCAAGGTGGCGAAACAAACCGTGTGGTTGGAGTTTATTAAAGAAAAACGTGTACCTGAATATGTGCAGCGGCATTTTAATAAACGGCGTCATCAAAACAGACTAGCCGCGCAAATCCTTCATTTTCGCAGTGATACTAAGGTTATCGCTAAGAAGTTTTTACCTGGCTACGACGAAATTCAAGAACAAATAATGTTCAACCTTACGCCGCTAGTGCGCTATCTTAAAAAAGGTGAAGGCAGATTGTACTCCCTCGACGGTCAGAAAATCAGTCAACAAGGGGTAGAACGACGCTATCAAATAAACGTCGTGCTGGTGCAAAGTAGTGGTAGTGAACAATATTCCCAACGCTTTAAAATCACCTTAAACCGCTCGGGAATTATTAATATTGAAGCGATGAAGGCACGGGTAGAATAGAGATAAAATTAATATCGATAATGCCCAGTAATCGGATAATCAAACAACATGTCCTCTAATTCTGGACCGCGACCTATATTATGGACAATCATTGGTCGTTTACCATCTGCGCTGCGTTTTTTCACCACAATACCAATGTGCGGCAGGCTGCCATTAACCATCCAGGTCACCAAATCTCCCGCTTTATAATCGTTGCCATTTTTCGTCACCTCTATAGATTTACCATGACGTTTGAAAAAGGCTTGCAAGTTAGGAACGCGGCGGTGATCGATATTTTTATCGGGACGAGTGAGCCCCCAGTTTCGCTTCGACGGATATTGATTGAAGTTGGCTTTGATATCTTCGTGAACCAGCTGTTGAAAGTCGATTCCCAATTGACGATAACTACGAATAACCACATCGGTACAAACACCTGTATCGGCGGGTACATCTCCCATCGGGTAATCGAGCTTTACATAAGCTCCATCATAACGCACTTGATGCTTGAGGCGCTCCATTGCCGCGTTAACCAGTAACTCGCTGTTATCGGCGTAAACACTAGGTGCACTCAATAACAAAGTAACTAAACCAAGATGCTTCAATATCTTCATTTCACTATTCCTTTGCCTTTTCACACTGCCAACAAATATCAAAGGCGGCAGGATTTTCTTCATCACAATGCTGACAATACCAAACGAGAGCAGACTCGTTGTCCATATTTGCGATGATTGATTTAGCTTTTTCAACGTCTTCTTCTGCTACCCACAGCTCAGGCCATGTGTCTAGTGGCGCTAAATCGCCAGCACCGCTGCCAAGAAACTCATTGCGAAGCTCACTTTCAATATAGGCGCTGTCGAGCAAATTACGCACGTGATTTACCATTAACAACTGATCGTTACTATAGACTAGTTCCATAATCGCTCCTCTATTTAGGCAATGTCACTTTGTATTTTTTGATGTACCACAGCAGTACTGGAATTTCGATGGCCATATAGGTTATTAGCGTAAACCAAAACCAATTTACTGTGCCCACCAGCAAGTTAAATTCGATGCCACTGTCGTAATACATCGATGCCGATGTGATTAATACTATACTGGTTGCAATAAGATCATGACCGGTGATCTTATTAAAATTATTGCCAGCGACACGCGGATAGATCACGAGATAGCCCAGTAAAACAACAATAACGTTGAGCATTAGCACGGTTTGTTCTGGCGAAGTCATGTAATATGGCGTCCGTAATTAAAACTCCATGCTAAACCAAACGCGCGCGATGAAAAAGACTCATAAAAAACTCGATAACCAAATTCGCCAAGCATTGACCATTGCTTGTGAAGAAATCAAAGACAGTTTTGACGAATTCTCGTGGTTAACTCATCTCGTCGACTTTAATAAATTGCCACAATCACTGCACGTTAGCTGCTATTTTCACGATCAGCACGCATTACTCGATTCAATGCAACAACAGCTAGATAACATCATTCGCCACATCATCGCCAAGCATTTATCTGACATCGACGTAAAATCTTTCGATATCAGCAAGCAAATTAGCTTTCACAGCGACGATTGATTCATATCTCATCAAGATCTGCTGCAATCTAAATTTAATTTAACTTTGTTGCGACGGTTTTAGGCATACTAAACGTCTAACAGATTAAGAACTTAAATTTTAGAGATTTGCATGGGCTTTGATATTCAACTTTTTGAACAAATGAAAAATGGCGAGCAACGCGCTTTTTCTATTTGCTATCAAAGACTATCACCAACAATCTACTCAACCGTATTGCGAATTTGTCACTGTCGTTCTACAGCTCAGGACATTTTGCAGGAGACCTTTATCCAAGCCTTTAACAGTTTGGATTCGCTAAATGAGCCGGAAAACTTTATTCCATGGTGCAAAAAAATTAGCTATAACAAAACTATAAGTTGGCTAAGAAAAAATGAGAAATACCAACAAACCGTATTAGCAGATACCCAAGATCTCATCGATAACTCAGACATTCATTTCACAATTGAACAGCAAAGCACCTTAACGAGGATAATGCTAAGAGTTCCACCGCAAACTCGATTAATTTTATGGCTATATATCGCTGAAGGTTATACCCATGAAGAACTAGGGGCACTATTTGAAAGGTCTCCCAGCTATTCAAAAAGCATCGTATCTAGAACATTATCTAGCATCAGCAAAACGCAACTGGAGAATCCTTATGCCAACGGATCATGAAAGTCATATTAGGAAGCTACAAAAGGAACTAGATACGCTGCAAACTTATGAGCCACCGACTGAAGCTTGGGAAACAATCTCTCGTGCAATTCAGCCTAAAAAATCAAATAAAACAAAGTGGCAAGCATTAGCTGCAGCAATATCTATTATATGCTTGGCCCCTTATTTTATGGACACCTTTAAAGCACAGCGCCAGATATCAACTAATGAACAAATACCAGTTTCAATTTCATCAATATCCTACAAGTCAATGCCAATTGTAGAAATTGAAATAAGGATAATTGAAATAGAAGAATTACTTACCACAACTGAAAAAATAGAAGATCGGGTTGCACTGACTAAACTCAAAACAGATTTAATCAATGCACTTTCTGTCGAAGAACAGCAATTAGAAAGATTTATATAAGGAATAAAGATGTTAAGAGTACTAATTCTGGTTACTAGTTTATTATTTCCATTTTATATAAAGGGCGAAACTAGTTGTGCGCTTATTTCATTTGACGACACGTATGGCAAAGTACGAGTTTCTCATATCAATCACAATGCAGTTAATTCGATAGATGACTATAGGTTTAACACCGGGCGTTATTTATTTTCAGGCTTTTTAGGGGCAACAACGAACAGCATTCCCTTTTCCATTGAATTGGTGATCTCCGCTGGATACCATTATAAAGTTACGTTAAACCCAACTAATGATCCGCAATCTCCACTACAGCTTAGCCAATCAAAACAATCAATATTTCACTGCGGTCAGGAAAAAACTCTAATCACTTCCGATTTCGACGTTATCTCTACATATTCGAATGGCTCTGAACTACCATTCCCGCTTGCTTATAGACTCGATGATCTTGTTTTAGAACTCATAGCTCATTATAAAAGTCTCGGAAAAACTCAGATTCCCCTTATCTCAATTTCTCCCCAATATCCTCAATACTTGGGCGTTACAATATCTAGAAAAAGCTCACTCAAAGAAGGCTTAATCATTAATAGCATTAAACCTCATTCGACAGCATCCCTAATCGGATTAAAGACAATGGATACCATTGTTTCAATCAACAATGCTGCAATAACTGGACTCCAAACATACGAAGAAGCCACTAATGCTCTAGAGATGGCCTTCAAACAAGCAACATTAGCAAAAAGCATTCGAATTACATTAATTCGAAACAATAAAAAATTGACTTTGCAGCAAGAGCTCCAAGAGCTCGGAAAACTAACAATTCGTCTACAGCTTCAATCTTAAATAAGGAGGGTACTCATGCAAATTAAACTAATAACTTTACTATCATTAGTAACAATGCCATTGCTAGCAACCGTTTCAGCACAAGAGCAAGAGAGCAATTGCGCCTATATTTCTACCAATTTTCACACCCCTTCCGGAAAGTGGGGCACAATTGAATTAACAAGTCACAACGGGAAATACTTTTCCAAACCTAAACGCAAAATAGCTCTGGCTCCAGGGTTGCATAATTTTACGGCTCAAAGAAGCTTAGGTATTTCGACTAGCCGACCAATGCACTACACAACGACTTATCGGGGATTAGATAATAATCCTCATAATACATCTCTTAAATATCCTTCAAAACACAATGAGAAAGTCAGTAAGCTCAAAGAGCGTCATCTGCCTTCGCACTCTAAATACAACAAAACGAACAGAAAAAGTAATGAAATAAATTTTCAGATTAAAGTGAATCCAAACAAACAATACCGACTTCTTACTATCGCCCGAGAAAATAAACAAAACCCTTTGTCTTACTATTATGAAGTGAAAGTTCGTTCTGAAAAGGATATGAAATGCTCTAGTGATGAAATTTTCCATGCGCTAGATATGCAAACACCGATCAGTTCAACTGATAAACTACCGGCTCACATTCAAAAAAAGTTGGAGCTACTATCACAGGACATCTACGTCTATTTAAATTCAGAGCAATCTTCCGCTGATAATTTAAGTTTTAAAATTCCTCCTCATATCGCAAAGAATGTAGGGTTACTGCTAGAACCAACTCATATAAATCAATTAAGAGTAAAGTTAGTTTTACCCAATTCTCTTGCGCATCAACTAGGGCTAAGAAAAGGAGATGTAATCAGTGAAATATCTCAGCTAAGCCTGCATAGTAAACTACCTTATGAAGAATCATTGCAGCTATTTAAAGAACAATTATTTAGTCATCAAGAAGGGAAAGAAATGGTGATAAAAGTACTGCGAGCCGGCAAACCACAAATTTTAAAATCAATGCCTCCTTCGATGAAAATACCTACAACGACCTTAAGCATAAAATCCTGAGACATTTGATAATGTTCAGATTATCTTGCCAAAGTTATCAAACATGAAAGTAAACATGCTTACTTTCATTTATAACTAATCTCGATGCTAAAGACCGTTACAAATTGGCGGGGAATGCGATTGTCACTTGCCTCGTCCTATAAGTGTAAACACATTTCAGGACGAGACAATTAATTGAAAAAGGACTTAGATATAAGGCTGACAGTCGCGGCGAGATATTTTCAACCCATTGGCGGGCATGGATTTCAATAATACTGTTTTAGCTTTTGCGACACGTTCGCCAGTTACCTCATTTTCAATCCAGATATCAATGGCATCTTTTTCTATTGCCCTATTAAGTCGATAACGGTTGTCAGGAGCTAAATTCGCCTGCATCTCAACCAATGCATAGAAATGGCGATATTGAGCTTTTACAAGGAACATTGTTTGCTCCGGATTTAACCTATAGCCTTGTTGCCAAACAGCAACTCTTCCCTGATAACAAGCCAATGAAATTTGATCCATTTTAATGTCAGTTACAGGTGCTTTGTAACTCTCCAATCGATAGCTACCACTGTCTAACTCGGGCGTTATAATCATTGAATTACAACCACTAACCACAACAATAAATAAAATTACTAAAAAGGTACTTAATTGTTTCATAGATATTATCAAAATAAAATTGCCTCCGATTAAGGAGGCAATATTTTCAATTAGTTATTAGTATTAGACGCGCCTGAAGGCTTACTGTTTGACGAGCCGCTACTTGTATTAGAGCTACTTCGGCTAGATGATGCGGTATTGGACGCATTTTTGGAATTTAATGCTCTGCGCCCGGTTAAGTCACCATCTCTATTACTTAAGCGGCTTAAATTAGTAGCCCAAGGGTCAAAGTAGAACCCTATGATTTCACCAGACTGTACTCTATCGATCCGGCGAACAGGGACAATTTTAGTCACATTGGCTAAAATATTCTTAGCTTTACTAATAGAATCTGTATTGATTGCAAGTTGATACGCAGGAAGCTCTAAGGGGTTTAGCGTTCCTGAAAGATCAATTAACTGACCATTTCTCGATACCGTTAGAGAATATTTCTCACCAACATTTACATCAGAAATAATACCTGACACTTCAGCGATACTTAAACCATTGAGATCTGCGCCGTTAAAATCCACAATGACATCGTCGGCGCGTATGCCAACATTATCAGCGGCACTATTGGCTTTAACACGATGAACTATAAAACCATCTCTAGTTTGAGCCATCTCACCAGTAATGCCATATTTCTTATCGTATGACTTTGCTCTTTCTATGCGTAACTGTTTCAAATTTTCACGATGTTTTAGCTCAGGTAGGTCACTAATTTCAATTAATAACTTATCCAATTTTCGATCGAGCTCAGGAAGCAAACTAGAACTATTAACTAGAGCAGGTCTTTTTAGTTCATTAGTTGCAAAACTATATTGAATCTCTGGGACAACCTTTACATCAAACCGCTTAGACATTACAAGTTGTTCTCCAGAGCGTTCAACGGTTACTTCCATTATTGCGCCATCTCGTAATTGCTCTAAATAGTCAGTTAATGGCGAATTGCTTTCATTACTCAACGATGTAATAGAGTTTCCCCCCAAATGAGTAATATTATCGCCAGTTTTTAACCCCATTTTATCTGCTAAGGAGTATGGTGATACGGCTAAAATAACCATTTTATTATTAGTTGCTGGCTTAACTATTGCACCAAAATAACTAACGACATTAGTTGGTATGACATTCGGTTTTGAACCACCAGTGCGATTGATTTCTTCCATTAGCAAATCCAATCGATATTGAATTAACTCTGGCAAAATAACCTTGGCAATCCCACCATTTGCTTGAGCTTTTAGCTTTTTATCGTTATCACATATTTTGTTAGTTACTGATACAACTTCGAGTACAGATTTATTATCTTTCAACGAATTAATCAGCTGGTAATGCTTATTTGCTTCAACGTTTACAGAAATTGTGACAGGCTCAGCCTTAATACCGGAATAAAACTGAGGATTGCGTAATACACCTCGCAACTTTGATTTATCCCAACGATAAAAAGTCATCGTATGATTACCTGGTTCTAGGGTAAAGCTCTGCTCATCTAATAATCGTTCTGACATCCGTCGTCTTTCAGAAACACGATTCATGTTATGACCGACTAACTCAAAAACCGCATTATTCGCAGTGTCCGATATTGTCATTGATGAACAAGACTGTGATGCGATCGCTTGATTGGTCCCAACACCAAACAAACCGATTAAGAGTAATTGATTTGCGTATTTCATAATTTCCACCTTGAGTTGAATTAACAGAAAACAGTTCTGTTACCCTATTCCTCTAGTAATTCTTCTTATAGCTTTGCGACCGCTGGAATAAGTGCACCGTCAAACCACTTTTTAACAATCGCTGTTTCCATATAGAAATCAGACTGGCTACCACGTAATCTAAATTCATTGTGGCGTAAATTAGCGTCGCGTAAATTTTGCTTACCCTGCAATAAGATTTTTCCGTTTTGATCTTTCAACACAACATAAAACAGAATACGCGGAAAGTCCTTGTCCGAAACTTGACGGATGTCCTGACCCATTCCCAATCCCATTGCAACTGCACCGGCTAGATCAATATCCAGAACCTTAACGTCAAGTGTCATTCCATTTGGCAAGTCATTTGCTGACTCCTGAAATTGCTTTTCCAGCGTCTTAAATAACCGTTCTTGATATCGTGCCTGGTTTTGATTACCACTAGCGTTAATATCTTGATAACGTTCGGGTTGAACAAACTCAACCGATACGTTTGATTCACTCGCTTGCGCTGCTAAGCTACACAATCCCAAAGCACTGGCTAATATTAATTTTTTCATTTTACTTTCCTTTTTATGTTGTTATTAAAACGTTGTTTACAGATAGAACTCTTGAGGTTTACCTTTTTGGATATCTATAAGCTTTTCAATATTTTTTCGACGTTGTTTTAATAGTGCTAAACGTTCTTCTTTACTCGAAGCCTGTAATAGTTGAAGTTCAATTCCGTCTAAATCCTGCATCAAGTTTGCCTCTGAGTAAGATGTAAATCCCGGCTTAGACAATTGTTGTTCCAAATACTGATTCTGTTCTAATAAAGACGCGAACTGCATTTGTAATTGATAGTTTGACCATCCTATCCAACACGAAACGGCTACAGTCACAGCTGCTGCACATGCTCCCCAATTAAAGCTTTTATTCCGATTCTGGCTAGAACGTTTTTTTAAATTACGCTCTTTAGTAATATTTTCATCGATCGTCGCTTCAATTCTCTCCCAAACAGCTTGTGGCGGAATCATAGGTGTTTCTAATAATTCTTCAGTTCTCAATGAACGTGATATTTGCTGCATTTCAATATCGGAAACAGTGGCATTTTGATTATTAATTGGCGACATAAAGATTCACCTCCGTAGATGTTCTTAACTTAGATAAACTTCTGGAAACAATTGACTTAGAATAACTTTCAGATTTGCCAGTAATATTTGCTATTTCCTTATGAGTATATTGTTCGACAACACTCATCCAAACGATCATTCGCTGCTCTGGTACTAACCTATTTAGCAATTTATCTAATTGGGTTGAGTTAGGCTCAATAAATTGCTCTTCGTGCTCAGTATTAATCTGTTCTACTAATTTCAAAGAGGTCTTCTGACGCTTGATGTAGTTAAACGTATTATTCATCGCTATTCGCTTAATCCATGCAACAAAGTTAGTATGAGAATTAAAACTTGAGATATAACGAAAAATATCAATAAATGAGTCATGGAGAAGATCACTAGCTACCTCTTTATTTCCGCAAATCTTAAAAATTGCAGTGTATAAAATTGGAGAAAACTCGACATAACATTTATGCTGAGAAACCCTGCAGCCCTCGCCTAAGGCACTGATATCATCATCGTTCCATGCCATGTAAATGTAATCCTTTTGTGTTGCGTTAATATAAATAACAATTAAGGTTGATAAATCGTCGCAGAAAAATTGAATTTTTTTAAAAAAAGTTAAAACGACGAGCCCGGCTGAGTTAAAAATTCAACTTCTTCGGCGCTAGATTTACGCCCAAGAATGTCGTTACGATGAGGATAACGGCCAAATCGCTCGATAATTTCTTTATGGCGGATCTCAAAGTCCAAATTGTGCTCCATATTAGGCTGACTAAATAGCTCAACAGCACGCTCGTGAATTGCCAATGATTCACTGTGCATAAATGGCATATACAAAAAGCTGCGCTGTGTTTCATCCAATGCTTTATCTGCCCCAACATTGATAGCTTCTTGTGCCAAGGCCAGCGCCAATGAATCATAGGCAAAGGACTGAGGCGTAGCGCGAAACATATTACGAGAGAATTGATCTAGCACGATAATCTCGGCCAAGCGTCCCTCTGGAGTTTTTCGCCAATCATATAACTCACAAGCCACCGCAGCTTGATGAACCTTTGAAAAACGCTCAATTATTTCATTGTCAAAATCACGATCTTTGGTCCACCATTGCGACTGCTCGATCTCGTTAAACCAGAAATTTAAAACCTCTTGCATCTCTTACCCTCTCTCGTATTTTCTTTCTTGTATTAAAGGGTGCGACATATTGTCGCACTTTGCCAATTAGCCGAGCCATTCGTTTGTTTAGCGCGTTAACTCCCTTCAAAATATAAGGGTACTTTATTAGCCAGAGCCCGTTATGAAAATTAGTTCTTTATCGGCATTAATTGCCAGTATTTTATGTCTTCCTCAAGCTGTTGCGGCAACCACTAAAGCGGCACCAGAAACGCTTGATGTTATTACCATTACAGCACCGCGCCTCACTCAAGATCAATCAACTTTTGCCACAGGCAGTTACATTGAACCAGATGTTGCCGATTGGCTAAGCACAGTACCGGGCGCCAGCATCAATAAAAATGGGCCAATCACGGGGATCGCACAATATCGCGGCATGTTTGGCTCGCGCATAGCAAAAAGCATCGGCGGTCAAAAAATCGTTAGCGCAGGTCCTAATGCGATGGACGCACCGTTGACTTATTTAAATCCAGTTATGATTGAGTCGCTATCGGTATATCGCGGTATTGCCCCAGTGAGCAGTGGTATTGACACTATTGGCGGTGCCATCGATGTAAAACTAAAGCAAGCTGATCCACAGGCTAACGATGGCATCAATGGCATGGTTCACCTCAATCACAACGAGCATAATGACGCGTCAACGGTTAGTGGCAACTTGCAAACCAGCAGTGACAACTTCGGGATGTTTATCTATGCCAACCAACAACAAGCGGATGACTACGAAGATGCCAACAAGCGTGTTATCAAGACCAGCCAATATGACAAAACGCAAGCGGGTTTAGATCTGCGTTTCGACGACGGCAAACATGAATTCGGTGTGAGCTGGCACCATTCAAAAACCGATGAAACAGGTACACCTGCCCTGCCGATGGACATCGATTATATAGATACCGATCGCTTTGGCATCGATGGCAAAATTACCGATGCCGATTACGTGCTAACTTGGCATCTGGGATATCAAGATGCTACCCACGGTATGGATAACTACCAACTGCGCACTAATATGATGGCGGGTATGCACCGCTACACGACAGCTATTGCCACAACCTACGACTACAAAATTGAGCTGGAACTCGCACAGTGGCTACTCGGCGTTGATGGCGTAAGCGCAACTCACGATGCAGACATCGAAAACCCAAATAACGCGATGTTTTTGATCCGCAATTTCAATGACGTAAAAGATCAGCGTCATTCGGTATTTGCACAATACAGCCAAGACAGCGATAAGTTCAATTACACGCTAGGGGCACGCGTTAAGTTTAATAGCAGCGATTCAGGCGATGTTTCAAGCTCAATGGCAATGATGAATCCGCACGTTAAAACTCTGCAAACAGCATTTAATCAAAGCGATAAAAGCACCTCAGACACCACTTTTGATTTAGTGGCCAATAGCCAGACGGTCATCGATGATACTTGGACACTGCTCGCTGGTGCAGGTGTAAAACAACGTGCGCCAAGCTATCAAGAGCGCTACTTATGGCTGCCAATGCAAGCCACGGGCGGTTTAGCTGATGGCAAAACTTACATCGGCAACATTAATCTCGATCCTGAAACGGCTTACCAAATCGATGTTGGCGCACATTATCAAGCCAATGGCATTAGCATTGAACCTCACCTTTTCTATCAAAAAGTGGATGATTACATTCAAGGTGTTTCCATCACCGATAACCCAAGTGCGATGATGGTAGCAAACATGATGGGCGACAGCGCACCACTGCAATTTAGTAATATCGATGCGACTATCTACGGCCTAGATATCAACTGGCGCGCGCCAATTAACGAGCAGTTTGCGCTAAGTGGTTTGGTAAATTACGTGCGAGGTAAGCGCGAAGATAGCAACGATGATTTATATCGTATTAGTCCGCTCAACGCACAAATTGCTCTGCACTACAGTTATCAAAACTGGCAGAGTCAGCTGTCCATTCACGCTTTCGACAAACAAAATCGCGTATCTGAGCTCAATAATGAGCAGCGTTCAGCAGGCTATGCCGTTGTCGATTGGAAAGCGAGTTATGACGTCAACAACCAACTGGCGCTTGGCCTTGGCGTAACTAATTTACTCAATAAGAATTACCAACCGCACCTAGGGGGTGTTAATCGCGCTAATGGCAGTGACTTTGCTGTTGGCGAGCGTATTAGCGCCCGTGGCCGTGCGATGTATATCTCGTTAGATTACCAATTCTAACTTAGCCTTTCCCCGTTTTAAGCGGCTGTCAAAGGACCCGTGACAGTCGCTTATCCTCTTCCGCCCCTCACCTAAAAACAGGCTTCTTTTGTAGTTTTCGTTGCAGCGTTCGACGATGCATATTGAGCTGACGCGCCGTTGCAGACACATTACCATCATTAGCCGCCAGCACTTGCTGAATGTGCTCCCATTCCACGCGCTCTGGCGACATAGCTTCATCCACTTGCAAGTTTTCACCTGCACTATTTTGCTCTTCGCCTAATAACGATTTGAGTAACATCGGCGTAGTAACAGGTTTTGCTAAATAATCATCGGCACCAAGACGCATCGCTTCCACCGCCGTAGCAATGCTGGCATAACCAGTGAGCAGCACTATTTTCGCCTGCGGCAACTGGGTTCGAATTGGGGTAAGTAGCTGTAAACCGCTATCTCCCGCCAAATTCATATCCAGTAAAATATACTCAGGCGCAATATCGAGGCACATCGCCAAAGCATCGCTAGCGCTATGACATAGATGCGCGTCAAAATTATTCTTGGTTAGCCGACGCGCCAAGGTTTGTGCAAAGGCAACATCATCTTCAATAATTAACAACTTCATGAATTCACCATCGGAAGTTTAACCGACGCCACCGCGCCTAAATCAGCATGATTTGATAGAGACAACTCGCCATCTAAACGCTCAAAGGTGCTGTTAGATAACATTAGCGCCATCCCAAATCCCTTATCACTTTCCACCAGCGCAGCGCCATGGGCTGCCGTGGCATCAATACCGCCGCCGAAATCGCGAATTGAAATAATGACATGACCAGCCTCAACGCCGAGTCCAAGCTCCACTTGATTGATGCCCGCTTGCTGATTCGCTTTCACGGCATTTTGCAATAAATTACAAATTGCAGGCAGTAACATAGCATCGGAATTTATCCGTATATTGGCGAAGTCGTGCTCGGAGATATGAGTAACCAGCTCCAATTCAGGGTATTGCAGATTGCTGGCGGTTTTAATATTGCTAAACAAGGTGAGTGGCGAAATCGCGCTAATTTGATTCTCGCGAATAGCCGTTGCTAACTCTCGAAAATGATTAAGTTCATTACGACAAGTAGCTAACGGTGACGCCATGGCTTTTACTGCTTCATCGTCAGGAAATTCTTCGCTGATTTCTTCAAATAACAATTGTAAGTTCGCTAATGGCGTCGCCAGTTGATGAGTCACCTGCGCCGATGCAACGCCTAATGACACCAATTGCTCACTCTTTAATTGATCTTCACGTTGTCTAGCAATAGCGCGCTCGCGATTGGTGATCATCTTCGACATAGTGCCAACCACTAGCGTTACCACAATCACCGACAGCAAAAAGTTTACCCACATGCCAATAAAGTGATTAGTCATATCCATGTGATGTTGGTGTGTCGGCAAACTCATTAACAATGCGCTATATGCCAGCACCGCCCCTAAAGAAACAACAGCTAACATACGAGTGGGTAAACTCACTGCGCCAATCACAATAGGCATCAGTAACAAAGACACAAAGGCGTTAGTCGCGCCACCGCTATAAGCCATTAACAAAGTGAGAAAAACAATGTCGGCGATGGCTTGAATGGCAACGGCGATGGTAGACGCCTGACGGTGGCGATAACGCTGCCAACTTAGCAGGTGAAAAACAATCTCAAAAGCGATAATAAGCAACAGCGGCAACACGCTAATGTCGTGAGGAATAAACAAATAAACGCCAATGACAGCACAAAGCTGAATAACAATAGCCACGCTTCTAAGCAACAAGATTCGCTCTATGGCTCCCATCATTTTAAAGTCAATTAAACTCACTGTTTTACCTCACTTTTTTGTTGTCCTGATTATACACCTTTTGACTCAGTTGATGTTAGGGCCTGTTGATCTTTGGTGAAGGTTTTTACAGCGAATTGTTCGGGATTTATACAAGGCAGAGCCTGCGACGCTTAGTGGGCTAAGCTAGCAGGCGATAACGCCGTAGAAATCACAAACAAACGCTGTCCTTCGGATGCAATGACAAGACATTTTCGCCGCGTTTTTCGTCGCTCGCCTAGGTAAACTAGGCATCGCTCCTCATGCCTTGCGAAAAAGCCTTGTCAATTGCACAAAATTCATCCTCGAAAGGTCAACAAGCCCTAAATTCAGGCGTAAAAAACAGACTATTTAGCAAAGAAATACTGCCTATAAATCGCACAAGCCAAGCGCTTGCTTGGTTATTGAAATAAAAGCTGGTAAGGTGGCTCGAATAAGAATAAAAAATCAGCGAACCCATAACCTAGGTTACGCCGCAAAATTAGAAGGTTTCTATGGCTTTTGTTGCATTATCACAGCAAAACAACCAGCAAATATTATCCCAGCTCATTAGCGAGTCGGTCATCGTTGATCCGCAAAGTCCCAAAGGACGATTGCTCAATGCGGCCGCGACATTGTTTCGCGATCGCGGTTTCGATAAAACCACAGTGCGGGATCTGGCTAAGGCCATTGGTATTCAATCGGGAAGTTTGTTTCACCACTATCCCAATAAACAAGAAATTCTTAAGCAAGTTATGCAACAGGCGATTATGCTAAATATTCGTCGCGTTGAAATGGCACTTTCACTCAACCACACCATCAAAGACAAATTACTCGCATTAATTTTGTGTGAATTTCAAGCGCTAATCTTAGATACCAGTGCCCATATTTCGGTATTGGTCTTTGAATGGCGCTCGTTGAGTGAAGACAATCAAGCGATCATGTTAAAACTGAGAGACGAGTACGAACAATATTGGCTAGATGTCTTGGCACAAGCCAAACAGCAAGGCATGATAAATATCGACCATCACATATTGCGACGCCTGTTAAACGGCGCCATCAACTGGTCGTTAAATTGGTACAAAGCCGATGGTGATTTATCGCTTGAACAACTCGCAGATATGACGTTGCAAATGGTGTTAAACACCGAAGCAACAAAGCAAACAACAATAATAAATTAGGTATTTGGAGGACATAATGGACGCTTCTTTTTGGGACGGAAAACGCGCCCCTGGTGTTGCAAACAATCTCGACTTTGAACAATTTAGCTCGGCGATTGAAGTTATCGAACAAGCGATGCAAAAGTATCCTGAGCGCAAGGCGTTCACTGGCTTTGGGCATTCACTGACCTTTCGTGAAATCGATCAATACAGCGCGGCGTTCACCCATTACCTGCAAAATCACACCGATTTAAAACCCGGCGACAAAATTGCCATTCAAATGCCAAATACCCTGCAATATCCAATTGCAATGTACGGTGCAATGCGTGCGGGACTCGTGGTTGTTAACACTAACCCACTGTACACCGAACGCGAAATGATCCATCAATTCAACGACTCAGGTGCAACAGCCCTGTTGTGTATGGATATCTTCGCTAAATCGGTACAAAACATCCAAAGCCAAACGGGCATTAAAACAGTCATGATCACCTCAATGGGTGACATGCTACCCACCTTAAAACGCTGGATCGTCAACACCATGATCAAGCGCGTTAAAAAGATGGTGCCAGCTTATCATCTGCCAGAGGCGATTTCGTTTAGACAAATTCTCAAAGACAATCTCGGTAAAGGCTTCAAGCCAGCGCACCTGTCAGAGCCCAATGACACCATAGTTTTACAGTACACTGGTGGTACAACAGGTGTTTCAAAAGGCGCCGAACTCACCAACCGCAATCTGGTGGCAAACATGCTGCAAGCAGCAGAGTTACTGCATCAAGAAGATGATAGTGGTAATCGCATCTTTAACACCACAGAAGCCAATGTTGTGGCACCACTGCCGCTGTACCACATCTATTCATTTACCGTGCATTTGATGGCCTTTGTTCACCTTGGCGTCCACAGTATTCTGATCGCCAATCCACGCGATACTAATTTGTTTATTAAAGCTATTAAGCCGTGGAAACTCTCTGGTTTCATCGGCTTAAACACGCTCTTCGTATCGCTAATGAATCACCCTGATTTCAAAAATCTCGATTTTAGCAAGCTAGTTTTCACCCTTTCTGGTGGAACAGCGCTGGCATCAGATACGTCAGCACGTTGGAAAGAAATGACTGGCTGCGCCATTTCCGAAGCCTACGGCCTAACTGAAACCTCACCAGCAGCTTGTATGAACCCGCTCAACGGCTTCGAGCGCGTTGGCACCGTTGGTATGCCGCTGCAAGGCACGGCAGTTAAGTGTATTGACGATCAAGAAAACGAAGTGCCTCTTGGCGAGCGCGGCGAACTGTGTATCAAAGGCCCGCAAGTCATGAAAGGCTACTGGAAGAACGAGCAAGCCACTAAAGATACCTTTACCAGTGACGGCGAGTGGCTAAAAACAGGTGATGTTGCCATTATCGACGAAGATGGCTTCGTTTCTATTGTAGATCGCATCAAAGATATGATTATTGTTTCTGGCTTTAACGTTTATCCTAACGAAGTTGAAGACGTATTATCACAACATCCAGAAGTGGAAAACTGTGCAGCTATCGGTGTCGCTGACGAAAAGTCTGGTGAAACAGTCAAAGTATTTATCGTTGCTAAAGGTGATAAGCAATTGTCTATCGACGAAATCAAAGATTTCTGTCGCGAGCACCTCACCGCTTACAAACTGCCACGCAAGGTTGAATATCGCGATGAGTTGCCAATGACACCAGTTGGTAAAATTCTACGCCGCGAATTACGTTAACTATATGAATTAAAAATCAAAAAGGGCAATCAACTGATTGCCCTTTTTTGTGTCCGATAGTTCGCTATTAACTCAGCCCCACACCTTTTAGCGTGATATGGGTAATAGAGTCGATGACGCGTTCAAAGTCTTCACCGTCTAGTTCTTCTTTGCCCATGGCGGCGCGAACCTGCACCCCAAAATCTGCGTAATGCTGAGTTGAGCCCCAAATCATAAACAGCAAGTGCATAGGATCGATCTTGTCCATCTTACCTTGATCGATCCACGACTGAAAACCGCCGGTAATATTGAGAATAGTTTGACGAAAATCCTGCTTGAGATACTGACCAATATGCGGTGCACCGTGAATGATTTCACTGGCGAAAATGCGTGATGCATTTGGGTTATCACGCGCCGATAGCACCTTGGCACGTATGTAATCGGTTAGTGTTTGCTTGGGATCATCTTCCGGCTTGATATCGGTAATAGTCGCATTCCACACTTCGACGATATCGCCTAATACGGCGGCGTATAAATCGACTTTATTCTTAAAGTAGTAGTGAATATTTGCGCGGGGTAATTCAGCACGTTCGGCGATGCGCTTCATCGATGCCCCTTTAAAGCCAAAGGTAACAAACTCCTCTTCGGCGGCTGCAATAATTCGCAGTTGGTTTTTCTGACGAATTCGACCAACAGGCTGTGTTGGACGATTTTCAAGAATATTCACATCACTCATAATTTTTAATAATTGCTTTAGACCGCGATAGTATAAGTAATTTGCCGCATCGACGAAAGTGTTGAAGCAGCCCTAACCTTGATTTAACACGCTCTGGCGTTTGAAATAGTCTTTGAGGAAATCCAGTAATAGGCGTAATTTTTTAGTATTGGCACCACCCGGTGGAAACACTCCATACACCTCGATAGCCTTTAACTGATAACCATCAAGTACTGTCATTAACTTGCCGTCTTTGATTTTAGGCGCCGCATCGTAGACAGGTATTCTTGCAATGCCATGACCCGCTTCAACAAAAGCAGTTCTCGCCGCCGCATTATTGGTGGTTATGCCCCCTTGCATGGTCACCGAGAAAGAGCGATTAGCTTTGGTTAGTTCAAGGTGATTGGAGGTCAACTTATAAAGCACCCACTGATGACTTGCCAAATCACTTGGATGTTCCGGCATACCGCAACGCTCGAAATAACTGGGTGCGCCGCATAAACAGGTCTCTAAGGTGGCTAATTTACTCGCTTGTAGGCCAGAGTCAGCGAGTGGCGCACCGCGAATTGCCAAGTCGATACCCTGCTGCACAATATTCACCACTTCGTCGGTTAAATTGACATCCAATTCAATCTTCGGATACATATGCCTAAACTCATTAAGGGCTGGCACTATGGTTTGTAACCCTACGTTCACCGGGCAGGTAATTTTCAACAAGCCTATTGGCTCGTTTTTCAAGTTTTCGATTTCTTGATTAGCAAGTGCCGCCTGTTGAGCGATAACTCGGCAATGCTGATAATAGTCTTCTCCCGCCGGCGTGACACTAATAGAACGGGTCGAACGATTGAGTAGTTTTACCCCTAGCTGTTGCTCTAGCTTCTTAATATGGTAGCTAACAACGGCCCGTGATAACCCTAATTTACTCGCCGCACCGCTTAGTGTGCCCTGCTCGACGACTTGCGCGAACACCACCATGCTTTTCAACTGCTCAAACGAAATTTTCACGCCACACCATTGTTAAAATTATTGATACAAAGAAACAAAATATATTTGCATTGTATTGTCAATTAAAACACACAACAATAGTCATTATCGTCAATAACGCCAAGCTTGATTGGCAAAGTAAGGGTAAACACAATGACAAAGAAAGTTTTAATGGTACTAACATCACACGATCAGTTAGGCAACACAGGTGAAAAAACAGGTTTCTGGGTTGAAGAATTTGCCGCGCCCTATTACGAATTTAAAGACGCAGGATTCGAGATCACTCTCGCGTCACCCCAAGGTGGTCAGCCACCTATCGATCCCAAGAGTGAGCTTGACGATTTTCAAACTGAGCACACCAAGCGTTTTGACGCCGACAGCGATGCCAAAGCACAACTAGCCGCGACTATCGCACTTGGCGACGTTAACAGCGATGACTACGACGCCGTATTCTACCCTGGTGGTCACGGCCCATTATGGGATCTCGTGTCAGATCAAACGTCAATTGAGCTAATTAGCAATACACTAGCCGCCCAAAGACCAGTGGCAACGGTTTGTCATTCAACTGCAGTATTGCTTGATGTTAAAGACAGCGAAGGTAACTACATAATCAAAGATAAAGCTGTATCGGGCTTTAGTAATTCAGAAGAAGATGCTGTGGCACTAACAGATGTTGTACCTTTCCTATTAGAAGATGAACTAAAACAACGCGGCGGCGACTACCAGCGCGCCGATGACTGGATGCCATACGCTGTCCAAGACGGCTTGATTATCACGGGGCAAAACCCAGCGAGCTCAAGTTTGGTGGCACAAAAATTAATTAAGCACTTAGCAAAATAATAAAGAGATTAGCAATGTTAGATTTTAGTTTTCACAATCCCACAAAGATTCATTTTGGCACCGACCAAATCACACAAATTGCGCAAGAGATTCCAACAGACGCCAAAGTACTGTTAATTTACGGCGGTGGCTCGATTAAGAAAAACGGCGTTTACGATCAAGTTGTTGCCAGCCTAAAAGCTCACCAATGGCTTGAGTTTTCTGGTATTGAACCAAACCCTAGCTACGACACCTTAATCAAAGCGCTACCGATTATTCAAGATAACAACATCGACTACTTACTCGCTGTTGGTGGCGGCTCTGTGGTCGATGGCGTTAAATTTATTGCCGCGGCTGCGCATTATGAAGGTGACGACGCATGGAATATTCTGGCCAAGCAAGAAAGCGTGACTAGTGCGCTGCCAATTGGCGCAGTATTAACGCTGCCAGCGACTGGTTCTGAAAGTAACGGCAATAGCGTAGTAACTCGTGGTGACAATAAACTTGCCTTTTCCAGCGCTTTGGTTAAACCACAATTTGCTGTTTTAGATCCAGCCTTCACCCTATCGCTATCTGAGCGCCAAGTGAGTAACGGCGTGGTGGATGCTTTTGTTCACATCATGGAGCAATACCTCACTTATGATGTAAACGCCAAAGTACAAGACAGATTCGCCGAAGGTTTACTGCAAACCCTAATCGAAGAAGGCCCTAAGGCATTAGCTAGTGAATCAAAGGAAGATCTAGAAGTACGCGCCAATATTATGTGGTCAGCAACGCTGGCCCTCAACGGCCTCATTGGCGCTGGAGTACCACAAGACTGGGCGACTCATATGATTGGTCATGAGTTAACGGGACTATACGGCATCGATCACGCTCGCACGTTATCTATTGTTTTACCGGGCGTAATGAAGGTAAAACAAGCGCAAAAACGCGACAAATTGCTGCAATACGCCAAGCGCGTATGGCAAGTTTCAGCGGCGACCGACGATGAAATTATTGCGCAAGGTATCGCGAAAACTGAAGAGTTCTTTAAAGCGATGGGCGTGCCTGTGCGCCTTTCAGATGTCGAACTCGATGCCAGTGACGTTGACAAGATTGTCGACAAGCTAGAGCAGCACGGCATGAAAGCTCTTGGTGAGCACGGTGACATCGACCTTGCCACCAGCAAGCAAATATTACTGACCGCACTATAAATTGAATTAGTCGATAAATCCTAGCAACGCTAGGATTTTTTAGCAGAAGAATTAAACATGACTCAAACTAAAAATATCAATCGCCAAATTACTTTGGCTTCGCGCCCGACGGGCGCACCAACACCTAATAACTTTGCCTTTGTAAACAGTGATGTTCCAACCCCCAAAGACGGCGAAGTGTTACTGCGTACTGTTTATCTGTCACTAGACCCATACATGCGCGGCCGCATGAATGACCAAAAATCTTACGCGCCACCAGTAGCTATCGACGAAGTCATGGTTGGCGGCTGTGTTTGTCGTGTTGAAGCCTCAAACAACAGCGATTATCAAGTGGGTGACTGGGTAGTTTCTTATTGTGGCTGGCAAGACTACAGTGTTAGTGATGGCAGTGAATTACTCAAATTAGACAGCAAGCTAGCTAACCCTTCTTATGCACTTGGTGTACTTGGTATGCCTGGTTTAACTGCTTACATGGGCCTGCTCGACATTGGTAAACCACAGACAGGCGAAACCGTAGTTGTTGCGGCAGCTAGTGGTGCTGTTGGTAGCTTAGTCGGCCAAATAGCTAAACTACAAGGTTGTCGCGTTGTTGGTATTGCTGGCGGACAGGAAAAGTGTGATTACGTCGTTAATACACTAGGTTTCGACGCTTGTATTGATCATCGTGACGAAGAATTAGCGCAGTTATTAGCGCAAGCCTGTCCACAAGGTATCGACGTCTATTATGAAAACGTTGGTGGCAAAGTATTTGATGCCGTAATGCCAATACTAAATCCAAGTGCGCGTATTCCGCTATGTGGTTTAATTTCGCAATACAATGCAACAGAACTACCGCAAGGCGCTGATCGCATCGGTTTGCTTATGGGCACTTTGTTAGTTAAACGCATCAAAATGCAAGGCTTTATCGTGTTTGACGATTATGGTCATCGCTATGGTGAATTCGCCCAAGCAATGGGTCAGTGGCTAGCTGAAGGTAAAATTCACTACAAAGAAGATATGGTGGAAGGCTTAGATAATGCTGCTGAAGCCTTTATTGGTCTGTTAGACGGTAAAAACTTCGGTAAATTAGTTGTTCGCGTCGGTCCAGATAGCTTAGAAGGTTAATATGATTACAGTTCATCACTTAAATCAATCGCGCTCTATGCGTGTTATTTGGCTACTAGAAGAGCTCGGCCTTGACTACGAGGTGGTTAATCACCAGCGTGATCCACAAACCATGCTTGCTCCAGAGAGTCTCAAGCAAGTGCATCTGTTAGCAAAAGCTCCTGTGGTAGTTGATGGAAATACCACACTCTGTGAGTCTGGTGCAGTCATGGAATATTTATTAGATCAAGCAGGCGATAGCAAGTTACGTCCAGCTAAAGGCGCTGCAAACTACTATCACTATCTAGAATGGCTACACTTTGCCGAAGGCTCATTGAGCTTACCCGTCATCTCATCATTGATTCTCGGCATGGAAGAGCGCACTGGCGACAAACCAATCGACGGCTACATTGTCAAAGAGCTGGCACTAGACTTTGCTTATATCGAGTCACGTCTTGCCGAAAATGCTTATTTTGCAGGTGAAGAGTTTACGGCCGCTGATGTGATGATGACCTTCTTACTGCTGGGGGCAAAAGCACGCGATATGTTAACTAACTATCCACACACCTTAAGTTACCTAAAACAAATAGAACAGCGTAAAGCTTATCTACTTGCTAAATCCTATGGTTAATCATTAAGGGCATAAAAAAAGGTGCATCGAATTATTCGTTGCACCTTTTTATTATCAATATTTTACCATTATTGCTTAGTATTCCAGCTACTAATACTCTTACCTTTAGAAGTGATAAACGAATCAACTTGTTCCAACTCCTCGTTATCAACTTCTTCACCTTCGGTTTCATACGAAGTGTATTCACCGTGCAGCGCAAAGTGATCAAACTTACGGTTAGTGCGCTTGTGAGCAAAATCTAAAATAATACCATCTGTTGATACCAAGTAAGCGTAGTAATCATATCGAACATGCTTATCACCAAATGACACCACACCAAATACATTGTTAGTGCTTGGTGATACCTGACGGATTTCGTGGTAATAAACGCTGTTGCCATTATCGAGCTTTTTATTCCCCATCGGCTCACCAATGATCAACTTACGCTCAATCGACCAATCCCGCTTACTAGCGACTTCAGAGTACTTTTGACCTATATACTGCTCAGTTGCAGTGCGCGTTAATTTATCGCCAAGTGAATTACCTGCGTTCTGAATCGATGCACAGCCACTAAACAACAGTGCAGAGGCTAAAATAACAACAAACTTCTTCATACCAATCTCCAAAATAAAATTTTGAATATTGTATACAAAAATACAACTGTACTCAGACTTAATTATAGAATTTATAATCTTTGTCACAGTCAACCAAGTGACTGAGCAATGCACTATGCTGCATTAATTATCGCGATAACGCTGCTTAATGTATTCAACTAGCGTTTTGATTTGACTTTGTGCATGACGCCTTCCCAAATAATAAGCGTACATAACCCGCGTGCGGGGCTTAAAATCAACAATTTTTAACGGCACTAAATCTGTTGCAGCACTCGTCGACTGAGGTAAATAACACAGATATTGTCCTGTTTGCGCCGCATGTCTTGCTAACCCCAAGTCATCCACCAGCAGTTTCGCATTAGGCTCCATCATCAACTCTTCTCTATTGCTGTCAACAAAAGCCCAGCGCGATAATGGCCTTGAAACAACAGCGGGCAAAGTCGTTAATTGCTGCATCGTTACTTGGTTCGCATCCAATTCATAACGAGTAATAAACGCTGACTGCGCGTAAACTTGATAAGGAATATCCCATAAATGCAATGCAATGGCCGATGAGTCGGCAAGAGGCCCAACCCGAAATGCCAAATCTATTTCGTCTTTAATTAAATGTTTATTTGTATTGGACAAAGAGATATCTAGCTGCAATTGCGGATGTTCACTAGCAAAATCAATCAACCAGCCACCGAGAAAGTCTATCGCAGCCCGCACGGGCAATGACACACTAAGGTTACCTTTAAATTCAACTTCAGCATCGATGGCGAATTCCAGTGACTGCACAACAGCATTGAGCTGCCCTACACAATCTTGATAAAGCTGATTCCCTCGTTCCGTCACGCGCACTTCTCGCGTTGTCCGATGCAACAGCGATAAACCCAAACTATTCTCTAGTGCCTCAATGCGTCGGCTAACAGTGCTATGAGGAATAGCTAGTTTCTCACTCGCTCCTTTGAGTGTGCCCACTTCAACTACCGCACAAAAAATCGCTAAATCATCTAACACACGTTTCATACTAAATCCTCACCTAGTGACAACTCAGTATCCCATTTTTGGAATTATGAAGTCCAATATCGCGAATTTTTAATTGCCGTGTTCTCAATTAAATTAACCTCATCAATTCAGCAATAGGAATACACATTATGCAAGCCATAGTCATCGAACAAACAGGTAATAGCGACGTTCTTCAATACAAAACACTATCTCAACCTGTATTAGCAACAGGACAAGTACTGGTAAAAGTTGCAGCGGCACCGGTTAACTTTATCGATACCATCATTCGACAAGGCAATATGCCACCAGGCATGATGCCCCAACTACCATTCATTTCAGGTGTAGAAGGCAGTGGCATTGTGGTTGATAGCAACGGCAGCGATTTAAAAGTAGGTACTAAGGTTGCGTATTTAGGTCCGATTGGAGCTGCGATGTATGCGCAATACACAGCAATCGATGCCGACAAACTCATTGTGCTAGATGATGCTGCAGATTTACATCAAGCCGCTTCAATACCAGTAACTTACTTCACCGCTTACCACATGCTACACAACGTCGCTCGTGTACAAAGCGAAAAGTACGCGCTTATTTACGCATCGACAGGCGGTGTAGGAACCGCATTAATTCAATTGGCAAAGCTCGCAGGCCTAAAAGTCATTGCCCTCGATCGCCAAGATGAAAAAAATCAACAAGCCCTAAAACTCGGTGCTGATTTTGCGCTTAACTCGACGAAAGATTGGGTTAGTGAAGTGAAAAACATCACCAATGGCAAAGGCGTTGATTACATCTTCAACCCTGTGGCAGGTGACAGCATAGTGCAAGACTTAGAGGTATTAGCGACCTTAGGACACATCGTTATCTTCGGATTCCTAGCGGGTGTTGGCGAAACCAACTTACAAGCAGAAGCAATAAAGCACTTTGGCAAGGCGCCAACAATCTCTTATTCAGAGATTTACGCCACCTACTTTAACGATTTTCCATTGGTGAAATCATCACTCAACAAGGTGTTCGATTTATTAGCCCAAGGCAAACTCAATCCGGTTTATTCAACGATGCCACTATCGCAAGCCCAAGCAGCTCACGATAAATTGGAATCAGGACAGGTACTGGGCAAGTTATTGCTAACGCCAGAGCAGTAAAGCTATTTCACTACCCAAGTATTCGAAATCAACTCTTGGGTAGCTTGCTTTTGTACGGAGATAGACACACTCCCCTCAAACACAGATCTCGCTTTGATTTCGCCAACCCCTTTCGGCGTTCCCGTCATGACGATATCACCATCTTCAAGCGTGAAGTGCTGTTTGAGAGATTCGAGGATTTGTTGCGGTTTGTACATCATGAGATCGACGCCGCCTTGCTGGATAAGCTCACCATCGATGGTGAGTTTTAGACTCAGACTGTCATCAAGATTATCGATACTGACAAAATCTCCCATTACCGCTGAGCCGTCGAATGCTTTGGCGCGCTCCCAAGGCAGACCTTTAGTTTTCAACTTACCTTGTAGCTGGCGTTTGGTGAGGTCGAGGCCAAAACCCACGGCGCGAAATTCGCCGCCGATGACCATTAAACAGATTTCACCTTCATAATGCAGTGGCTCTTGGTGAAAGCTGATTAATTCATTAGAAATGGCACTGTTGGGTTTTAGAAACACCACCATGTCATCTGGCATTTCATTGCCAAGCTCGTGGATATGATCGACGTAGTTACGGCCGATACAAATGACTTTGCTAGGAGTGATGGGCTTGCCATCGAGATTAACGCTTTTCATGGGCTAAGAGTACTTTCAAATTTAATTTGCCAAGTATCTTAGCCCAAGTTATCGCAGGTCAACAGTGTTAAAGTTTAAACTGCGCCACGTTGCGATTTACTTCGTCCATCGACGCGATGATTTGGGTGCTATTGGAATCTAGCGCCATGCTGCCTTTAGCGGTTTGCTCTGCGATATCAATGATTTGAGTGAGGTAATCATTAACATGCAAAGTCGCCGTTTTTTGCTGCTGGGTTTGCTCATTCACAAACTCACTGCGCTCTTGAATACCTACCACGCGATCTAATACCTGACTTAACGCACTCGCCACTTCTGAGTTTTTATTGACACAACTATGAGCTCGCTGGGTACCCGACTCCATCATCGTTTTAGCGTCTTGCGCCTGTTTTAAGATGGTACTGATAGTGTCGTGAATATTAGTGGTAGATTCTTGCGTTTTCATAGCAAGGGTACGAATTTCATCTGCAACCACCGAGAAGCCACGGCCCGATTCACCGGCACGTGCCGCTTCAATAGCCGCGTTAAGCGCCAGTAGATTGGTTTGATCGGCAATGGCTTCAATCACGTTTAACACATCGCCAATTTGGGTACTGGAATTACTGAGTGAATAAATCACATCGCTGGTTTTTTCGATATCCGCTGATAAGTTAGCAATTTCATTCACTGCTTCTTCCACCAGCTGCACACTCACCTGAGTCTCTTGATGAATATCATCTGCTTGGCTTTTCACCTGACTGGCGCTTTGTTCAACAGTATCCATCGACGAATTTACCTGCGCCATGGCACTGCTAATGTTATCGATTTCAGATTTTTGTTGTGATGTTCCACGCTGCGTCTCAAGGGCAACGTCAGAGAAATCTTCTAAACTCGCCTTAGTCGTGGCAACAGAGGCTGAAATATCGGTTACCGTATGGTGAACTTTAGCGATAAACTCGTTAAATTCTCGCGATAATTGACCTATTTCATCGCTGCTTTTGGTGTCTAACCGCTTGGTTAAATCACCATCACCACGCGATAACTCAACTACAGCTTCAATCAATCGATTTAGTGGTCGCGTCAATTTATTCGCCAGAACAATAGCCGCAACTAACGAAATCAAACCGATAATCGTCATAAGGGACAAGCTCAAGGTTAATTTGTCATCGATAGACGATTCCACCTCGCCCGCGCGAGCCTGCGCTTCAGCGATAGTGGTTTGCACTAAACGCTCTAAACGCTCAACAATTTGCGCCTGCTGCTGATCTAAACTAATTTGCGATACCAACTGGCTTTGTCCGCTGCCAGAAATACGCACTAAGATCGCTTGTGACCAGGCTTTTTCAAGCTGCTCTATTTGGCTGATCTCACGCTCCATCGTCGGTGAGAAGCTGTTGTTTTTTGCGATAGTCAACTGCTCTTCGAAGCGCTTAATAATGTTTTCAAAGTCGCGTTTCACATCGCCATTCACTGCTGGCTGACTCATTTGCATTATGCCATTGGCGTAATGATTTGCTTGTTTAAAAAAATCCCCTGCCGAGCGGCTACTGCTTACGGCATTTAATGGCTGCTTAAAGGCAAATACACTAATATCGCCTTGTTTCTTTAGTTCCATTAACAAGTACAGGCTTAGGATCGAAAAAACGACAATCATGCTGATAAAGCTTAGCAACAGCTTATTTTTAATAGTCATGATGCAATCCTAATACGGTAATAGCGGCAGTGTGACTGGAGTGTCTTGACCTGTAAGCGTCAACATAAAGGCCTTGAGATCTTGTACTTCTTGCGGCGTAAGGCTGATGTTTATCAAGAGTGGAGAGCGAGACTCGCGCATCGGTAGATCAGAGGCATAATGTTCAATAACCTCTTCTAGTGTTTTAAAACGACCATCGTGCATATAAGGTGCGCGCTGACCAATATTACGCAGTCCCGGCGTTTTGAAAGCAAAATTCTCTAACGGATTGTTAGTTAGCGCACCGCGGCCTTTGTCATTGCCTGATAATGCAATATCGTGAAATCTGTTATCGGTGAAATTCCAGCCCGTGTGGCAGGTAACACACAGCGCTTTGCCGTTAAATAGTTCGAAGCCGCGTTTGGCTGATGCTGAAATAGCTTTCTCATCTCCTTCAATCCAACGATCGAAAGGCGCAATACCAGAGACGATGGTGCGCTCATAGGTTGCTATCGCCTTGCGAATAGTCAAACTGGTGAGCCCTTCACCACCAAACACGCGCTGAAACCAAGTGCGATATTGTGGCACCTGTGATAGGCGCTCTACCACGGTTTCAATAGGGGTATTCATTTCAATCGGCGATTCAATAGGACCAAGCGCCTGTTCTTCTAGCGTCGCTGAACGGCCATCCCAGAAGAATTTATCGCCCCAAGCGGCATTTATCACCGTTGGTGAGTGACGAGGCAACGTGGTATTTTGCGCACCTGTTGAGCCAGCTGTCGCATCTTCCCAACCAAAGCTCGGGTTATGACAAGTGGCACAGGTCATGTTGAAGTTGCGCGATAAACGCGGATCAAAGAACAACATTTTTCCCAAAGCCGCTTTTTCGGATGAGTATAAATTGTCACTCGGAAATGGAATTTCAGCAGGTCGTTTATATAGCGCCTGCCACTGGTTGGCATTTGCAGACAACGAAAACATCATCAAGCTGACAAGAATAAATTGCGGTATTCGCAATAAAAAAGCACTTTTTTTCAAGACATTGCTCCCGATTACACAGTATATTTAAAATTAGATTTTGGGCACTAGCAATGCTTGAGCTATCAAAGTACAGCTAGAATTCCCTTCGACAGTTCAAAAGAACGCGAATGTTAACGAAATATTTCGTAACATTTGAAATAATGTTATTTAACGTGACGTGAATCACTAAAGTAGGGCGTAATGACTGAGAACCTAGATCCTATTACCTTGATGCAACAAGGGAAATACAAAGAAGCGCGAGAAGGTTTTAAGGCGCAGTTGGTAGAAGAGCCTGCGGCTCAGAATGCCATTCATTTTTACGGCATGTTATCTATTATTCTCAACGACATCGCCGATGGCATCACTTATATGTCATTGAGCTTATCCTTAGCGCCAGACAATTCCGCCTATATCAAAAATTCGCTGCAAGCATTGAATTTACTTAGCCATCACAAACACAAAAGTGCTCGAATGTTGTTTACTCAACAACTAAAAAACGCAGTTAAAAATCACCGAGCTAGCGCAATCAGTGTTGCTGATTACTTTCTTAAGAAAAAGAAGGCCAAAAGCTGTTTAGAAGTGTTAGCCCCCTTCACTGCGCCATCGTTTGATGTGCAATTTTATAAAGCCATTGCTCATCAGCTATTAACCCAAAAAGACGCGGCGCAACGAGCGATGCAAAAAGCGCTAACTATTAAGCCTTACCATCCGCTATACAATGAACAAACAACGCGTCGAAAACCAAAAGTTTTGCTTATTTACGCGCTAGAGAATCTAGATTTTCATCCTATTATTGACAAGGATATTGCCTTCAGTATTTACGGCGGCCATTTTGACGTAAACAAGTTTATTGACCCAAAAACGGTGGATATTGCCCGTCTCTTTGTCAGCGATAGTGATAACTTTAGAAATGCGGTTAAGCAGCTGGGACAATATGATTTAGTCATCAACTGCATTGCGGATATGGAAGTCTGTGCCAATGCCCTCACCTTGTTGACGCAGTTCGAGCGCTTTAATCACGATATTATTAATCCACCTTCAGCAATATTAAATACATCACGAGTCGATATTTATCAGCAGCTATCACCACTACCACTGAAAATCGCAGAAACTAATATCTTTCACGGCAATGCGCAGTTTGCTACCTACAATAGTGGCTTTCCTGCCCTCGCTAGACCACTGGGCAGCAGCACTGGTATTGGACTGGTAAAGCTCCAAGATCAACAATCTTTTGATCATTTCTTAAAGGACAGCTGCGGCGAAGTGCTAAATATATGCCCGTTTATTGATTTTAAATCGGCAGATGGCCTATATCGAAAATATCGGGTGTTTGTCATCGATGGGGAAATTTATCCAGAGCACTGTGTTGCTCACAACCATTGGAATGTGCACAGCTCATCACGTTTAACGTTAATGAAGAATAACGACGAGCTTCGTAGCCAAGAGCAAGCCTTTGTTGATGACTACACTAGCGTGTTATCAGACAAGCATATCGCGGTAATTAAAGAGATCCACAGTGCGTTGCAACTCGATTATTTTGGCATCGACTTTTCAATAACACCTGACGATGAGCTATTAGTTTTTGAGGCCAATGCGGGGATGCGGGTTAACAGTGATTACGTGCAATCGTTTGAGTATCTAGTGACGCCAATTCAACGCATCGTTAATGCGTTTAAAAAGATGATCGAGTGCCGAATTACTACTTAACCCGAGTTCGGGTTAGCTAATCGGCACTCGTGATGGTGCAATCAGTAGACTAAAAGTAATACTCTAAACTGACTTCGATGTTGTCATCATTGCGCAGACCGTAGAGCAAATTACTTGGCTCATTGGTACTAAAGATCCGCGCATCAACGCGCCATTTCCAGTTGTCGTTAATACGGCTCGATGCTTCAACAAATCCACTACGAGTGTTGGAATGGTCGAGATCTTGCACTAGACCAAACAACACTTCGGTACCATTAACATCGTTAAGTACTAGGCGCGAGCCAAGCATGAGATCGTTTTGTCCTAAAGCAACAAAATGATTCTTTCGATCATCAAACTGGTACTCCATTAGCCAGCCGATGTCCCAAACTGAATCCCAAACGCCCACCGTGGTATATTCAAAGCCAGTGACCATCGCAAAGTAATTATTTGCATAGTAAGCTGAGCCGCTATCAAAATGACGAGCTATACCTTCAAACTTTATAAGCCACGAATCTACAACAGCCAGTACGTCGATGCCCAATTGCGATATTTGGCGATAGTAAACATTGTACGACGCGATATTTCCCAAATGATCTCTACGCACTGATAATTCAGGCTCACGCGAAGTACCATCAAAATAAGAAACACCGAGCTCCCAAATATCGATGCTATGGCTCCAGCGTGCCGCAAAATCGATATGATGTTCTTCATCTGACGATTGATACATTGCATTATCGGTGTCAATCACCAAAGGAGTACGTAAACGCCCCTTTTCACCGGCAAAGGTGCGCTCGCGAAATCCTGGCAGCACAAACAAGTCTAAGTTGCCCCATTCTCGCACTAGGGTGAGGTTAATCATTGGCTGGCCGAGTTTATCTTCACCATCTACTGCCTCAACCGCATCAGTTTGATTAATAATATCAACCAAGTGTGCCGATTCCGTTTGTCCCCAGAACACACTACCAATGCCAGTGCGAAGCTCCCAATCGTCACCAACATGAAGCCACATTAACTCGCGAATATCGCCATGACTTCGCTCGTCGTCTTCATTGTCCCAACGATAAAAAGGTTTAAAGGTAATGCTGTCTAAATCGTCATTCCAGCTATGATAAATTTCAGGTTCGATAAACATCGACAATTGCTTGTCCACTTGTTGCGGATAGAGCGCATCTTGGGTATAGACGCGATAATCAGCCGCCGCCTTCACCGAGACTTGCGTCTCGGCAATGCAGCTAACACTGAGCAAGCCACTTAACAATGCTGCTAACGTGCTTATTCGCTTCATTATTTAGCTCTCTTTAACGTGGCCTTGTTAAAGTCTTTACTCTTAAGACCGGTGTTAAACGTTAGCTCTTCGATGACATAATCGGTACTTTTCTTAGTTTGATTATTCATCATGTGCTGTTTGTGCGAGCGCCAATATTTGTCGAGATACAGCTTGTAGTCTGAAAACGTCAGCGTCTTTAACAAGCTGTTTTTGCGATCGTAAAACTCGATTTTATGTGGGCGGTAATGGGACTGATCCATCCAAATAATCTGACGAGTGTAGCCAGAGTTTTTGTCGACAGGATCGAGTTCCACCACAAACGACAACTCACCATTGATGGTTTCATCGCGTAAATACTTATAGGTGAACTTTTCTATTTCAAATGAGCTTAAATCTTCAAACGCAAACTCACTACCCATAAATGGGCCAGATTTGTTACGTGATGCGATGCGTTTTACTCGTTTAAGTGCTGGCAGATACATCCATTGCTCATCGGCTTTTACCGCATGCGAAAAACTTAAAAACGCGGTGCCTTTTACGTCACGTGGCTGCTGGAAAATCGTTAGTGCTTTGTCGCCGTCATCCGCGACTTCTAGCGACTTAATTTTCATTTTACGCACCGTTTCTTGCCCTTTGGCATTGCGTAAAATCATTTGCGCCTTGGCGGTTGAATCCCCCCAACCGATATCGCGCGCTTTACGCTCTTTGGCAATGGCTAATCCTTTTTCAGCGGCAGTTTGTGCCAATGTGGGCAGTGAAATAACACTCAGCGCTAAGGCAGATACTGTAAATAGTTTATGCAGCTTGTTCATTGCTGACTCCTTGTTTTTTCTTAGACGACGTTTTATCTAACAATAATAAAAATGCTGGCAGGAATAGGAAATCAACGATCAGTGCAGCCACAATAATAATGGCCGTCAACAGTCCCATATCTGCGTTTAACCTAAATGACGAGAGGGCTAAAATAGAGAAGCCAATCGCCAGCACTAAGGTAGTGATCCACAGTGCTTGTCCGACACTAGCAAAGGAATAACGAATACTGTCTGCAGTCGACTTTCCTTCATTTTTCGCATGCTGGTATTTACTTAAAAAGTGCACGGTATCATCGACAATAATCCCTAGTGTCATACTGAGCACCACTGACAATCCCATATTGATTTCACCAGAATATAAGCCCCAAATACCAAAGCCAATACACGCAGGCACTAAGTTAGGAATTAAACTAATGGCCCCTAAGCGCCATGAGCGCAACGCGAAGACCAGCAGGCCAGAGATCAGGATAAGTGCAAGCAGGGTTCCCACCAACATGCTTTGCATATTCTGCTGGCCGATGTGAGCAAACATCAGGTTAGGACTCGCCGCCGTCATTTGAACTTGCGGCGCATTGTCGATAAACCATTGCTGAGTACGGCGTTCAAATTCAGTAAATTCAACACTGCCAAGATTTTGCAAAATAGCTGTAATACGGGTCGCTGATTTATCGATATTGATTTGATTGTTTAAATCGAGACCATAAGGAAGTGACATTTCATAAAGTAATAAATACTGCGCCGAAAGTTCGCGATCTTGCGGTAAGCGATAATACGACTCGTCGTCACCGTGCATGTTTTTATTAAGACGCTTAAAGGTGTCGCTGATACTCAGCACGTGATCAATTTCAGGCTGGGTACGTAGCCATTCACTAAATGCGTTAACGGTGTTAAGCATTTCAGGTTTGTTTAAACCAGATGATTCATCACTGTATAGCGCAAAATCAATCGTCGACATCCCGCTGATATTTTCCTGCTGGAAATCAGTAGACTGCCTAAAAGCTGTGCTCTCGTCAAAATAATCGGTGGCAACATCATTGATATCGTTATTAAAAGTAGCGGTAAGAGCAAGCACCATCACAATCAGAGACACTGGTAACAATTTGTTGTGATTATCAATCACTTTATCGCCTAAACGCTCAATCCAGTGATGTTTAGCATTAGCAACTTTAGCGGTGCGCATTGGTAGTATTTTCAATAGCGCAGGCAACATTGTCACCGACAGCACAAATGCAATCATCACCCCTAGCGCCGTTAGATTACCCAAATCGGCAAGTACTGGCACGTCAGAGAAGTTAAGTGTTAAAAAGCCTATTGCCGTGGTGGCTGAGGTAATAAAAATTGGCATCAAATTCAGATTCATACTGTATTCGATAGCTTCTTCTTTCGTCTTGCCTTGTTTAAGCGCGTAGAGCATTGACGAGATAACGTGAACACAATCAGCAACGGCTAAGGTCATAACCATGGTTGGAACATTGACCGTTGCTGTACTCAAGAAGTAGCCCATCCAACCAGACAGCCCCATAGTGGCTGCAATTGAAACGATGATAATAATCAGCGTGGCAAAGGTGCCAGAGAATGAGCGTAGCAATACCCATAAAATGACAATCACCATCAAGAACATTAGCGGCACTAGCGTGCTAGCATCTTTTTGCGCTTCGCTCGCAAAGGCATCATTCATGAACACCATGCCAGTATGATAAAACTCATGGTCAGGATATTTCGCTTTATAGCGTTCGGTGAGAGCGCGAACTGAGTCTGAAATTTCTGTCACCGCCAACATCGCTTCACCTGCAGTCTCAGGATTATCGCCATCAGGTAATTGTACGGTAACGCTAATTACAGCCACTTTGCCGTCTTCTGACACAATCCGTTTAACTAGATTAGGCTCCGTGGTAGCAATGGCTTTAGCGCGTGCGATTGACTCTGGTGTCATAGATTCAATATCCATGACCAAGTCTTCAACGATTAAATCGTCTTCTTCGGCCCATGTGTGTTGATAATTTGAAAGGGAGTCGACACGACTAGATAACGGCGTTTGCCACGCTTCATCGGTATATTCTTTAATTAGTTGAAGAGTTGTCTTGTTAAAGACATCGCCAGATTTTGGCGCGATGATGATATTGGCGCTTTCATTCTTACTGAATGTTTCCTGCATTCTTTCAAATGCCATCAACTGTGGATTATCTTTGCCAAAGAAGACTTTGTAGTCGCCACGAAAATACAGACTCTGCCCGCCCATACCTGCAAGCATAAAAAACACTATGCCAAACAACAGCATTAACCACGGTTTCTTTATTACGACATCTAGCCATAAACGTTTCATGATTTTTCTTCCTTAAATTGACGATTCGTCACTTAAGTTCAAATAAAAAGCAGCACTAATTCAGCGCTGCTACCTCTGCTGCAAAAACTTCTTCTCCAATGCGCTGCCATGTTGCTTGATAGTCCCAATCTTTAGTCAGTGGCGCCCAACCAAAACCATCGAGTAAAACATTCATGTTAAATAACAATGCACTACTCATATCTAGCCTCGCCACGGCTTCAGTGTCTTGCGCACTCGCTAAAATCGCACTCGAACCAAAAGACATTGACCACAACGCAAAACAAACACCTTCAACTTGCTCACGCATGCTAGGTGCCATCTCGCCATCTTGAATCGCTTGCTTAATCAGATCGTCCACTAATAGTGTTATTTCCAACTCTAGTTCACGCTGAAGCGCAATTCGTCCTGCACTCGCCCGCTCTAATACTGTCGGCGTTTTTACCATGAGTACACAAAACGATGCTGTAACATGCATTTGACTATGTAATTGATGAGCATAAATGATTGCTAAACATTTTTCTCGTGAATTACCTTCTATCGCAAGTGCCCTACGCACAAGGGATATAATAAACTTCATTCCCTTATTCGAAAGTGCACAAAACAGATCTTCTTTATTGGCGAAATGATTGTACACGGTGCCTTTAGAATAATCACAAGCAGCTACTAGCTTATCCATGGTTAGCCCAGAAAAGCCCTCGCGAGCCATGATATCTTCAGCCACTTCCAGTAATTCAATTTCGCGATTTATCACATTTTGTTCGCGCTTGGTTAACGCTCGGCGAATAAAACATTTCGGATTATCACTGCTATCACATTTTTGCATCATCAGAAAAACGACTAATGTCGCCCTTTAAGTTTTTGACGCTTCGTCACAATATGACGAAGCGTCATTTTATTATCTTTATCGTAAATTTCAAGCACATTTTATCAGCAACAATTCATAAGCGCATCACACGCCTAATTCAATTGCTTAATCATTATGAAAGTATGTCTAAATCGAGTGACAATTCTTGCCATGTTTTTTGGCGCGATACAGTGCTGTGTCTGCGAGTTTTAGCAAGTTATCACTGGTTTCCTCTTCACCGGAATCATACACAGTAATCCCGATACTCAAGGTGACATGAGAAGCAACATCGCTTCGCTCGTGAGGGATATGTTCGATACTAAGTTGTTTTAAGATTGTATCTGCAACAACCTGAGCTCCCTCCACGGGTGTATTTGGAAGAAGACAAACGAATTCTTCACCGCCGTAACGCGCAACAAAATCTTCAGGTCGTCGCATCACTGTTTTCAATACAGCTGCAATTCTTTGTAAACACTCATCACCAGCGATGTGACCATAAAAATCATTGTAGGTTTTAAAATTATCGACATCCATCATCAAGACGGCAATCGGCCACTGCTGACGATGCGCTGAAAGTAATAACTGTTTAAAGGCTTTATCCAAAGCGCGTCTATTAGGAATATTGGTCAAGCCATCAGTTAACGACGATTGCAATAGTTCTTTCTTCTGACGCTCAATTGTATGCGCAAACTCTTCAAACGATTTAGCAATAACAGTAATCTCGTCTTTGCCGCCAACTTTTAGATCAATTTTTTCACCAGCTAATCTAGAAACAACTTTCTTGTTTAACAACACCAAACGCCTGATCAAACGACGCTGAATAAAAAAGACGATGACTATCATGGAACAGAAAGTAAAAAACGCCATCACACCTAAGGTTTTGGTTTGCTGTTCAACCGTTGCTGAAAATGCTTCGGTTTCTTTTAGTAAAGAACTCTTATATTTAAAAGACTCAAACTCAGCCAGTCGTGCATAATCGATCACTAGATTTCTAACAAAGTCTGCACGACCTCGGGTTCGCCCCATAATCCGCAATAGTTCGACCTTTAATGCCAGTACGCCTTGCTGTCCCACAATCGCGTTATGTAACTTGTCCATCAATTGCTGTTGGGTTTGAGTTAATGTCAGCGTGTCACTTGCTTTGGCGTGAATTTTACTAATCTCACGACTGGTATTTTTTATTTGGTTGAGGCGCTTAAATGATAACGCCTCTTCCGACATGATAACCAAGTGGCTAATCATATGAGCAAAATCACTATGAGCAATGTCTTCGTCATGAATTGCAATATCGTGAATTCGATATACACCATCTCGCTCAGCCTGTAATTTATCTCTAATACTTAACTGTTGTTCAATCAGGCCATTGAGTGCATTGATCTCTTGTTCAATAACATCAAGCTGCATTTGCAAACGCCTACTATTTCCAAGCTCCATCACCAAGGGTTCGATTCCAGCGAACTTATCACGCAATTCATCGTAAGCGATTTTACGTTGTCCTTGAGTATTGGCGATGGTTAAATTGTCAGTCGAATAAGTTAGTTCATTGACCTGACTATACATCTTGGCGTAGCTCATGACCTTAGGAAATGAACTCGCTGTAGTGTCTTCTAATAGACCTTGAAAGGTTATCAAACGATCATAGGCAATCATCGCAACGATGGCGCTCAAGATGAGAATAATCGAAAATGCGGTAATGAATACCGTATTCAAAGAGGAGTGAACAGGCTGAAATCTGTCAGCTGAACTTTGATTGATCATTGCGGATTTATTATTGTTATTCGTCATTAATTCTTAGTTGCTAAATCAATTAAACGCCCGTCTACGGTGGGCGCTAAAACCTTATCCATTGCAATTTTGTCAGAGGTAATGTCTGATACTAATCTAATCGCTAAATGCTTAGCTGGTAATTTTTTTGCTTGTTTAAAAACGTCATACCCATCTCCTCCTGCCGCTAAATAATCAGTAGTAGCAACCCGATATAGCTCTGTCAGCTTAACGTCTTTACCGTTGATCTTGATTGACTTAATACGCTTACCAACAGGTTTACTACTGTCATATACGACAGTCATTCCAGATATCTGCGCAAACCGCCCCCTAAAAACTTTCAGCGCACTCACCGAATGCTCCATCGCTTCAAACAGCTGCGCACCACTCATCTCAATCAACGCAAGCTTGCCACGAAATGGTAGCTCATTAGCAATGGTGCCACGGGAAATTACATCGCCTTTTTGGTAATCGCGGTTGCCGCGAATAGAGCCACTATTAATTATCGCTAATGGCGCCTTTGCAAAAGCTCTAACACTATCAGCGATATAGTTTCCAAATGCATTTTCTCTACTACGTACCAAAGTTCGACGCGTGGTAATAGGCAATTCAAACTTACCAATCTCCACCGCTAAAATGGACTTCAAACGATTAATATGGCCATTAACCAAAGTTGCCACTACCTTGTTTTGTGGGTATCGATCAACATCGACAATATCTAATGAATATTCTGACAATCTTCGCGGTACTGAAGAAGCAACTTTCATCGTTAGTAGGGCAACACCAGAAGCTGATTTAACGAAAATATCGCGATTGTGATAGGTTCGTTTCGAATAATCGACATCTTGATAACTCTCGTCCTTATGCAAACTAAAGTCGATTACATTGCGATCAAGCAATTCATTGATGATTGGATAGTATCCTGTGTAATGAAGCAAAATAATATCCGCGCCATTTCTACGCAAACTCGCAGCTTCACTCTCGATAGCTTTAAGCGGATCTAACAGTGAAATCTGGCTGAATGTATAATCTTCGAGAACGCTAGAATCGATAATAGATAGGAAACCAATCGAAATATCACTATGAACACTAATTGAGCTTCTTACGATGCCATCGAGTTCTTCTTCAGTAGCAGTATCTATGATGTTAGACGCAACAACAGGAAAGGTAGCGTCATAAGCCCTAAGTGATAAATTTTCAGGATAAAAGCTAAATTCGCGTTTACTCACCCCCATAGCATCAGGCTCTAGAGAGTTAAGCAAATCAATAATGTGGGAACCTTTATCAAACGAAGACAGAATACTCGGCCCTAGACTTCCTCCACCGAAGAAGAAAAAGGTGTCTTTATTGAGTGCACGTTGCTGCTCCAATAAAGTTGCTAAGCGCGCATAGCGACCATCTCCTTCGTGAATTTCCGGCATTTCACTCGCGAACACGATATTTACTTGTCGACCGCCACTACTATTTGCCAACGCACTGAGCGATAGCACAGTAGTAACGAATAATATAATCAGCCGCAAAGTCTTCCCCTTAGCAAACGTCCATATCCCTAATCTAGACTTTTTACCTATCCACTGCAATTAAGACCATACAAAAGATGTGAAATAATTGTAAAGTGTTCGATATTACGTCAACTTCCGACATTTTTTATCCAAATCAACCGAAATAGCTCGATTTGTTAATCAAACGATTAATACAGAACCCTCCGAATGAACAAGAAAAAGCCCCTGCTTCAATACAGTAGCTATAATCATAAATAGACGTTTGAATGCGCCCTACTCCCTTGACGCGCAGTCCGTCGAACAAGGCGAAAGCAAGTTGGGGACAAAATGGCAGGAAAGCCATTTTGCACGGCATTGGCCGCCCGAAGGGTGAGCTACATGGATGTAGCGAATGCAGCCCACGGCTGAGCATCGAGTGCTGGACTGCGCGGTAGCGCTTTAGAGTAAAGTCCCCGCCTGTGCGTTGATTTCAAATGTATCTAGATAATTAATTCACACGCAGAAACGAAAAAAGCCCCCGCACTCAATGCGGGGGCTTTTCTCTAAATAGGTGTTTGGCAATGTCCTACTCTCACATGGGGAAGCCCCACACTACCATCGGCGCTAAGTCGTTTCACTACTGAGTTCGGAATGGGATCAGGTGGGACCAA
>NZ_JAKRGA010000008.1 GCF_022347785.1 Psychrobium sp. MM17-31 | reverse complement strand
TTGATACAACAGGTCCGGGTATTGACCCTGTTAATCCTGATAACAATCAGGCACCGGTACTTACTATTGCTGAAGCAAGCAACAACGTTAACGTTGATGAAGCCAGTGACGGTGTCGCGGTGAGCATCGCGGTGCCGACAGGCACTCAAAAAGGCGATGTTATTACCCTCACCCTCACCCAACCGGGTGGCGGCAATGTTGAGATTAAACACACCATCGCTGATACGTGGGATGAAAGTTCACCAATTGTCGTGACCATTCCTGTTAATGATATTAGCAGCAACGGTCTATTTAACGACGGTGACTACGATGTGAGTGCTATCGTGACCGATGCAGCAGGTAATAATTCAATTAAAGGTGAGAGCGAATTTACCCTTGATACCGCCGTTATTACAAAACCTGTAGTTAACATAAAAGGTATCAATGCAAGTGAAAATGATTTCACTATTGATGAAGATGAGATCAAGAATGAATCGAATGAGAACGTTATCGCGGTTTCTGTAGAACTTCCACATGGTACTGCTATTGGTGATACAGTTAAATTGATTGTTCCAACGACAATTAATGCCTCAGGTTTTATTAATGCTGTAATTCCAAATGGCACCGATCTAACTAAGCCGTTTGATATTGAAATCCCTGCACCAATCGATGGCGATTATAGTATTTCAGCTCAAATTATCGATTCATCTGGCCAATCTAGCTTAATCAGCGATGTAGTTAATTTTGCAATAGAAACATCAGCACCGACAGTGACGTTAACTGGACCAAATAATGCAGATGTTATTGAAGGAGAGGATTCAAACCTTTTTACAGTTACGCTAAGCAAAGAAGTTCCAGCTGGGGAAATCGTTAAAGTTTATCTGAAGTATTCTGGTGACGCAGAGGAAGGTAAAGACTTTACAGGTGTTCCTTATGTCGAAATAACAGGAGGAAACACTTCGGTAACATTCGACATTTCTACACTAGACGATAGTGTTTTAGAGTTAGATGAAACATTAATAGTAACGCTCGACAAAGTTGAAGATAGTAATAACTCTTCAGGTACGGCAGGGTTCCACCTACTTCCGACAATTGATACTTCTAACTCTTCGAGTTCGCTAACTATCAAGCCTGATAGTGAAAAAGATGCTCCGGAATTCTCCATTTCCGGTCCAGCTCAAATTATCGATGATGGCCCAATCACTTTTAATATCAGTATATCTGATGACCCGACTGTCGCATTTCGCCCAGGTAGGCCTGCACTCGCTGTGAGGCTCCAATTTGAGGCAATAGATCCAGCAACAGGAGAGGTTGTTACTTATACTGAAGGACGTAATATTCTCTTCTACGTTGGAGATACAACCAGGCAGTATACACTCGAGTCTATTTCTGAAGAATTCCCTGCGAATATTACGTCTCTGACCGCAAGAATATTAGAAGTCAGAGCCCGTTCGACGAATGATTGGGGTGGATACGAAGCTGAACCAGTCATTTCCGCTACAAGCGGTTCGATTGACGTACCAATTAATATTATTCCGTTTGAAATATCTGATGCTGTTGATGAGTCAGACGACTATAGTGCTACAGTGATCAAAGGAACTGGTGGCTTCGAAGGAAAGCTCGTTCAATTGGTGGACCCAAATGGAGTCGTATTTGGTGAAACACTAGTTGCGGCAGATGGCTCATGGGAAATTGACGTAGATAATACCACACTAGAAAACCAAGCCCATCAGCTAAAAGCGGTAATGTTTAATGATGCAGATGTTGCGAGTGGCATTTATCAAGAATCTGAAGCTATTTTATTTACTCGTTCAAATGAAGAAATTACATCGACTCAAAGTGCTAATATTAATGGTATAAGCCAAGAGTACATTTTCACTGGTAACGACAATGACACAATTAATATTTCACTTGATACATCAAATCAAGTGGTAGTTGATGGTGGCGCTGGAGATGCTGATAAAGTTGTTATCGACGGATTTACCAATGAGTTTGTGTCAGGAAAGAATGCAGCGGGACATACAACCTTAACATACGTAGGCGTGGACCCAGACATCACGAAAGTCATAACATTAATTGATATTGAAACCGTTGCTTTTAAGGATAATGAAACACCAATTGATGTATTTGACAAATCTCGTGTAGTTATTTTGGATGGTGATGGCTACCTTGATAAACTAGATCTTAATGAAACAGTTTACATTGGTGGTCAGTTAGTTAACAACGAAGAGATTGTTAGTATTACGCTAGTAGGCAAGAATGAAGCAAACCAAACTGTTTCTTTTAATATCAAAAAAGAGTTTATCACGGTCGACGAGAATGGAAAGATAGATGCTCGTGCACACGAGATTGCCTCAAGAGGTTTCGCAAGTGGCGAAATTACCGTAATCATGTTTACGGACGGTAGTAATGATCAGATCAAAGATACAAGTCTAGTCACACTAGATCCACCAGAAGCGACCGCTACTATCACTCACATCAGTGAAGATAATGGTATTTCTGATTCGGACTTTATCACTCAAGACAACCAAATCACAATATTTGGTGCCCTCGATAAGGCACTCGAATCTGATGAAACACTGCAATTACGAGTTAATCAACAATGGATTACCATTCCAAGTTCATCTATTACTCCTGCGAGCGATGGTTCTGGGTTCATTTGGAGTTATAACGATGAAAGGTTCTTACCTGATGGAGAATACAAGTACGAAGCACGTGTAATCGATGAAACAGGCCTATATAGTCGCTCCTCACAGATAACAGTAGTTATAGACAAGGAAAACTTATTTAACAGTGGTTCAGAAGTTTCGGTTACTGGTGTATCAGCCGATACTGGCAAGTACACGGATGATTATGTAACAAGCGACAGTAACTTTACGCTTGAAGGACAGCTCACAAGAAAGCTTCAAGACGACGAAGTACTTCAGTTATTTGATGGTGAAAAATGGATTCAGATTTATCCTACGGAACGTTTAAATAGTGAAGGTGTTACTACTCATAGATGGTCTTACTCTACAAATGCTGATTTGCAAGATGGTGATTACCCTTATGAATTGAGAGTAATAACTAAATCTGGCCACCTGATCAGTTCAGTACAACAAACTGTTACTGTCGATACACAAGCGTCAACTGCTATTGTAGAAATGACTGGTATATCTCCGGATACAGGCGAGTCTGACAGTGATTTTATTACCAAACAGAATCAAGGTCTCGTGATTAGAGGTACTTTATCCACGGCTCTGACGTCCAATGAATACCTAGAAGTGAATATCGACGGTGTGTGGACACAAGTACCATCAGACCAAATTACCGAGATAGATGGTACTGTAAATTGGACATATACTGATGAACGAACATTACCAGATGGTGATTATGTTTATAGCTTTAGAGTCTCTGATTTAGCAGGTAACTCAACTATTGAGTTTACCAAGCCAATTTCCATAGACACTAATTCAGCTCCTCATACAGCAAGTACAGGTGCAGAAATTGGTAATCTGAAGCTTGTGGATGATGAAGGCACTAAGGATACCTTCTTAACCAAAGACACCACTATCGAAATTAAAGGTGAGCTATCTGCCAATATCATTAGAACCGACGATTCCTTAGAGGTGTTCTTAGACGGACAATGGCAACGCATTAATACAAATTCCCAGTATAAAGATGGCGTATTTGTCGGCGCAAACTGGAGATTAGATCTAAAAGATCGTGAACTTTCTGAAGGCAAACATGATTTTGAGTTTAGAGTTGTTGACACAGCTGGAAATATCACTGATAGCTTAACGCAATCAGTTGAGATTGATACAACAGCCGGCGCACCAAAAGTCACGATTGATTCAGGAGATGACCACTTTATTAATATTAAAGAGAGTCAGGACCCTATAGTCGTATCAGTAGATCTATCAGACCCAGCAATTCAAGAAGGCGATACACTTCACATCCGCTTTATGGTTGACGGTATTAATGCTGTAACAGATGAGATACCTGTTTCAGCAGAAATGTTAGAGAAAGATACATATTCGCTGAATTTACCAAATGAGGTAATCATTGATGGTAAAGTGATAACTGCAACAGTGTCAATTTCAGATCTGGCAGGTAATATACGTATACCTGATGCAGCACTTGTTACTATTGATTTAACAGCGCCAGAAGCACCGACAGTTAACTCACTGTCTACTTCTACTGTAAAACCGACTATTTCTGGCACCGCAGAAATGAGTAGCGGAGATTATCTCACTGTAAACATCTATAGTGGAACTGTACTGGTAGCTAGTTATGACTCTAAGAGTGAGCATTTGACAATTGACAATGATAGTTGGTCATTGACATTACCTAACGAACTAGCCAACGGCAGCTATACAGTTAAAGCGACCACTTCTGATGAGGCAGGAAATTCAACCGAGGACTCCTCTAGTGCAGTTCTAACTATAAACCCTCTAGCAGAACCACAATCATCACCAGAAGATGGACTTGTTACTAAATCATTAACGCCGCAATTAGCACCGGCAAGCAACGAATTCTTAATCGGTGACAATGGTGATGATGTAATGATTGACGGGCTAGATGCTCCACAAATGACACCGATGTCGGATGCAGGAGTATTAGTTGGCCACTCTGAAACTATCGAAGGCTTTGTATTAAATGAAGATAAACTCGATTTATCCGACTTAATAGCGCTTGACAACGCTACTGATTTGGAGAACTATCTATCCATTACATCTGATGAAAATAGCACCACTATTTCGGTAGACAAGGATGGCGAGCCTAGTCAAACAATAACGCTGGAAGGTGTTGATCTATCAAATGAATTACAACAAGGACAATCTGCTGTCATCAATACATTGTTCACTAATCTAGGGGATAAAGCATTGTTGAGTCCGAGTAATGCGAGTGATGAATCGGCATTAAATAGCAATTCATTGTTGGATGACGAGGATATTACCGAGTGATAAATAATGTGCTATATTGTTAATAAATAGCGTAAAAATGAAAAATGCCAATGCTTAATCGCATTGGCATTTTATCAACTTTAGAAGCACGAAGGTAATAACATTGCAGCCACAAGGAAAGTCACAGCCCCAATGGGCAATTTCACCGTCTCAGCGGGTTAATAGCGATCCTTTATTGGACTGTCTTGTAATCTTAACTGAGCATTTCGGAACCCCCTGCTCTGCTGAAGCGCTATCAGCGGGCCTCCCTATTACAGAAGCAGTTCTCTCTCCAGAACTTGTTCCTCAAGCGGCATCCCGTGCAGGCTTAACGGCAAAACTCAATCGTAAAGGCCTAGATGAAATACCTGGCATGTTATTGCCATGTATTCTCTTACTCAAAGATCAAAAAGCCTGTGTTTTGCAAGAACTCGATTTTGAAAAAGATCGCGCAATTATTTCGCTACCAGAAACGGGCGGGCAAGATGAACTTACGATTGCAGAATTAGAAACTCAATACGTAGGATATTTGTTTTTAATCAAACAACAATACCGCGGCGATAAACTACAAGATGTTCATCATTATCAGCACAAAGAACATTGGTTATGGGCATCGATAAAAAGTGCAGCCAGCATTTATCGCGATGTAATCATTGCGACAATATTAATCAATATTTTTGCACTTGTTTCGCCGTTATTTGTCATGAACGTCTATGACAAGGTTGTGCCCAACTTAGCCTTTGAATCGTTGTGGGTGTTAGCGTTAGGTGCTGGCCTCGCTTACATATTTGACCTGCTTTTAAAACAGTTACGCGGCTACCTTATCGACGTTGCCGGCAAAAAGATTGACATAACTATGTCATCAAAACTGTTTTCTAAAGTCATCGGTATTCCGCTTGAAAAACGAAGCCCGAGTGTCGGTGGCACAGCTAAGCAAGTAAGTGAATTTGATACTATTCGCGATTTTTTATCTTCAGCAACAATCACCGCGATGGTTGATTTACCATTTGCCTTATTCTTCATGTTCATCATATGGCTAGTTGCTGGTGACCTTGTGATGTTCCCGATTATTGCAACGATTATTATCATCGGCTACACCCTACTCCTGCAGCCTAAACTTCGCCATGCTATCGAAGAGAGTAGTAAGTTCTCAAGCCTCCGTCACGGTCATTTGATCGAGAGTTTGAGCTCTATTGAGTCCATTAAAGCCAATGGCGCCGAAGGTATCGTGCAAAAAGCGTGGCAACAGATGCTTGGTCATACATCTAATTGGAATATGAAGTCGAAAAACATTTCGAATTCAGTTTCAAACGTTGCGAGTTTCGTGGTGCAGACAGCTGTTATCGGCGTTATCGTACTTGGCGTATATCGCGTATCAGAAAACCTCATTTCCATGGGGGCAATTATTGCGTCTGTAATGTTATCTAGCCGCGCAATCTCACCAATGGCTAAAATAGCTGGCTTACTGACTCGCTCAAATCATACTTTAACGGCAATGTCCGCTATTAACACCTTGATGGAAACCGAGGAAGAATTTGACAACAAAGGACAACTTGTAAGCATTGCGCGCTTAAAGGGTCACATCAATGCAGAGCAATTTGGCTTTACTTACCCAGAGATGGAAAAACCCGCACTCTATCCAATGTCGATTAAGATCGAGCCTGGCGAAAAAGTTGCGATCATTGGCCGTAATGGTTCCGGAAAAACAACCCTTGCTAAGGTACTTCTGGGACTTTACCAACCATCTACGGGATCGCTGCAATTTGACGGCGTTAATCATGGGCAAATTCACCCAAGTGATTTAAGACGTAATTTCGGTTATTTGCCACAAGAAGTAACACTATTTCACGGTACCATCCGCGATAATATCTTGTTCGGCACCCGACAAGTTACTGAATATCAATTAATTCGCGCCGTTCAGCTGTCAGGCGTTAGTTTATTTACCGATCTCGAAAGCGAAGGCTTAGATATGCAAGTCGGCGAAGGTGGCCAAGCATTATCACGCGGGCAGCGCCAAAGTGTTTCTTTAGCACGAGCAATTTTAAACGATCCCCCTATTCTGCTACTTGATGAACCGACAGCGAGTCTTGATGCTCGAGCTGAAAATCAGTTTATCCGCTCTATGAAACTCACGGGTAAAGATCGTACTATGTTGTTAATTACTCATAAGATGCACCTTCTAAATTTAGTCGACCGAATTATTGTCCTAGATAAAAACCGACTCATTGCCGATGGGCCTCGCGACGCTGTATTAGAGAAGCTCAAAGCCGGTACCTTGGGAGGTGAAAAGAAATGAAAATAACCCAACAAGATATCGAAATGGCAGACGATGTATACGGTGCGATGCTTACACAAGCACCAAGTATTCACCGTCTTACTATATGGGCACTAGCCGCACTCATTTTGACCTTTATTATTTGGGCTTACTTTGCCTCATTAGAACAAGTTACCTCAGGTGAAGGTAAGGTCATCCCTTCATCACAAACCCAAATTGTTCAAAGCTTAGATGGCGGTATATTAGAAGAGCTTTACGTCACCGAAGGGATGCCAGTTACCAAAGGACAACCTATCGCGCGTATCGACGATACTCGTTTTCAATCAGATGTAAATCAGCAAAAGCAGGAAGTAGATAGTTTACGCGCAAACATTATTCGATTGCGTGCCGAGCTCAGTAGTATTTTAGTAGGTGATGACAGTAACTGGCGTTTACAGATCAAAATAGCCAAGAAAGACACCATCTTCACCGAAGAGCTAAAACAAAAGATGCCAGAGTTAGTGGCTCGTCAACAGCAGGAATACAATGGCCGCCTAGATAGCCTTGTCAACCAATTGGCAATTCAAGGCACAAAGATCGAGCAAAAGACACAAGAAATCCAAGAATTAGATTCAAAGATCTCAACATTAAAACGCAGCTATGAATTTGCTAACAAAGAGCTTTCTCTTACAAGGCCATTAGCGGAGAAAAATATCATTCCAGAGGTCGAGCTACTTAAACTAGAACGAAATGTAAATGATATTCAAGGTGAGTTAGAAGGCGTACAGCTATTACGTCCTAAATCAGAGTCATCACTCAATGAAACTATTCTTCAACGTCGAGAAACGGCACTAAAATATCGTACTGATACTCGTGCTGAGCTCAATAAAATGCAAGCAGAATTATCGCGCATGAATGAGGCTCAAGTCGGTGTACAAGATAAAGTAGAAAAAGCTTTAATGACTTCTCCTGTTGTTGGTACAATAAAAACTATACATATCAATACTCTTGGCGGTGTAATTACTCCAGGGCAACCCCTGATGGAAATAGTGCCCACCCAAGACAAGTTATTGATAGAAGCGAAAATCAAGCCACAAGACATCGCATTCTTACATCCTGGCCTCCCCGCCATTGTAAAGGTCACGGCTTACGACTTTGCCAAGTACGGTGGTTTACACGGCAAAGTAGAACACATCAGTGCTGATACAACACAGGATGACAAAGGTAATAGCTTTTATGTTATTCGAGTACGCACTGAATCATCGAGTATTATTAAAAAAGATAAAACGGAACTTCCTATTATCCCAGGGATGATGACAACCGTTGATGTCATTACGGGAAAACGCACTGTATTGGAATATATTCTCAACCCGGTATTGAGAGCCAAACAATCTGCGTTACGAGAACAGTAAATTTAAAGGACTGTAGTATGCTATTTGAGAGATCTTCATCGAAAAACGCATTCAAGCGTTATTCTTTGATTGCTTGTGCCTTGTTTGGCACTGCGCTAACGGCGCCACTTACACATGCCCAAACGCTTGAACAGGCTGTAGCACAAGCTTTAGATAATAATCCAGATCTGCGCATCGCATTAACCCGATTTAAAGTCGCGGAAGAGCGTATCAAACAGGCAAAAGCTGGCTACCTACCAACCGTTGATTTAACTGCCGGCTATGGCCATGAAGAAACCGATAGTCCAGGCACACGACGCGGTATATATGCCACCAATGGCGACGAAGGACAAGCTGGATTGCGTCGCGGTGAGTTTTCGCTAAGTATTCGCCAAATTTTATTTGACGGTTTTTATACCAGCACAGACAGCTCGCGCACCGAGCGCGAAGCAAGCTCTGAGCAGTGGACACTGATGTCAACGGCGGAAGATTTAGCCCTTGATGTAGCAAAAGTTTATAACGAAGTGCTTAAGAATCAGGAAATTTTATCGCTATCTGAAAAAAACCTGCAATCTCACCAAGAAATTTACGAGCAAATCAAAGAGCGTACAGAGTCTGGTCTTGGTAGTATTGCTGATTTATCACAAGTAACAGGCCGTTTAGCCCGTGCCAATGTTAACTTGATTTCAGCTACCAATAACTACCGCGATAGCGTGTCTAAGTTCGTAAAACTGGTCAATCACGAGCCAAAAGATTTAATAGTTCCTGTGCCTGATGCCGATATGGTGCCAAGCACAGAACAAGTGGGTTTAACCGATGCCCTTAAGAACCACCCTGTCATAAAATCAGCAGAGAACGATGTTGAAGCGGCGCGTTACGCCCGTGAGACCTTTACCTCGAGTTTCTACCCAACCTTTACGTTAGAAGTCAGCGCTAACGCTAACAATAACGTTTCTGGTGAAGAAGGTATCGATCGTTTCAATAATGACATTGGCGGCCACAACAACAACGCATCGGCAATGATCCGCATGCGCTATAACCTTTATGCCGGGGGCCGCAATGCTGCTCAATCGCGTGCAGCTGCTTATCAAATTGCAGAAGCGGTCGAGCTAAACAGTAAAGCGCACCGCGACGTCACCGAAGGTTACGCACTGGCGTGGAATGCCTACGAATTGTTGACGATGCAATTGCAATTTATTCAGCAACACGTTGACTCATCAAAACAAACTCAAGCCGCTTATGAGCAACAGTTTAGACTGGGCCAGCGTAGCCTTCTTGATTTACTAGATACCGAAAACGAGCTTTTTGAAGCTCGCAAAGACTATCTAGAAGCAAATTATCAGAACATCGATGCCCAATATCGACTTCTTAATGCAACAGGAAAACTATTAGATTCATTACGCGTCACTCGCTCTAGCTTATGGGCCGGTGAAGACAGCTATGAAGGAGGCGTAGAGCAATGAGAAACCTTACTTTAGCAATCGCGTTATTAGCGCTAACCGGCTGTGGAGCCACCGATGTTATCGACATCAACCAAGCCGTTATTCAAAAACACAATCTCGAAGATCTCGATGCCGATGGCGTGATCGAAGCTCGTGAGAAATGTGCTGATACCTTCTTAGGGGCCACAATCGATAACTACGGCTGCAGCAGCATCAAACGCATTGACGATAGCATTACATTAAACATTAACTTCGCCAATAATTCAGCAGAAATATCTCAAGCTGATTTTGCCAAAATTAAAGAAGTTAGTGATTTTATGAACAAGTTCCCAGGCAGCCACGTGACGATAGAAGGCCACTGTAGCCGTCAAGGCTCTGCTGAGTTAAATCAAAAGCTCTCTGAAAAACGCGCGAATGCTGTCGCTAATGTATTAAAGAATCAATATGGCATTCCAGCATTTAGAGTTGCTGCGGTAGGTTATGGTTTCGATAAGCTATTAGACGAAAGCGATACGCCTGAGGCACATTCTAAAAACCGCCGCATCGTCGCATCACTGTCAGGTACTGAACAATCTACTGCGATGAAGTGGACTATTTATACGGCAGATGGACTTTAGAATAATACATGGAGCCCCTGCAGCGTAACAAAGGAATGAAATGGCCACTCAAGCTCGCGCTGGTGTCCTCTTTGCTAACGTTTGGGCTCTATGCAAAATCAGGCAGTAACATCGACAACCAAAAGGTTATCGAAGCATTAAAGAAAAACTATGGAGAGCGCGCAGGAAAACGCGGTAATGCGTGGGTGAAGATACTTACTCAAGACAAAGCGCTTTCAGAACGTGACAAACTGGAAAAAGTTAATCGATTCTTTAACTATTTTCGCTTTGTTGACGATATAAAATTATGGGGTGTAAAAAACTATTGGGCGACTCCCATTGAGTTTATTGGGGTGAATGGCGGTGATTGTGAAGATTACTCTATTGCCAAATATTACACCTTGTTAGAGTTGGGGGTTCCGGATGAAAAAATGCGGATTACCATGGTTAAGGCGCTGCGTTTAAATCAATATCATATGGTTTTGGCTTACTATGAAACGCCAGCATCAGTACCGCTAATACTAGATAATATAGACGGTAAAATAAAACCTGCAACTCAACGATCAGATTTATTACCCGTGTACAGCTTTAATGGTACACAGTTATGGTTAAATAAAGAAAAAGGACGTGGTGTTCTTGCTGGTGATTCCAAGCGCTTAAAGCGTTGGACAAGCCTCAAACAACGCCTTGGCGTAAACAACCTAAAACAGCCTAAGTTAAAATTGGAGTAACACAGCAATGACCCTGTTTCAACAGATCAACTCACTGTTATTTGGACTCTTTTTACTTGTTATGTCGAGTATTGTCTATTTTCAGTTTACTGAAACAAAAGACTTTATGGCACAACAAATGGAGTCTGATTTAAATAACACGAGCACATCACTGAGTCTCATGCTAAAGCCACATTTAGAAACTGGCGATTTAGTAGGTGCTGAAACACTAATTAACGTTGTGTTTGAAGGTGGCTTCTATCGACGTGTAACACTGACATGGTTAGTTGATAACAAACAGCAAACATGGGAAAACCCTGTTGTTGTTGACGAAGTCCCATCCTGGTTTACAGATCTCAACTTATTTGAAGCTCAGACGAAAGAAAGCCTTATAACATCTGGTTGGATGCAATTGGCCAAATTAGAAATCGAAGCTCACCCTGGCCTTGGTTATCGCGAACTTTGGCGCATTATGAATGATACGCTTCTAGTATTATCAGCGCTGTTTATCGTATCGCTGGTTGTTCTTCGTTTGCGCCTAACGCAAATTCTCAAGCCGCTCAATGAAATTGCAGAGCACGCCAAAGGCATCGCGCAACGTAAGTTCCATAAAGATATGGCGCTGCCATCGACGTCAGAGTTAAAAGACGTGGTTATCTCAATTAACTCAATGTCGAATCAGCTTAAGAAAGTCTTTAATACCTTGGACAATGAAGTCGATACACTGCGTAAGGATAGCTTAGTCGATCGCGTGTCAAATCTTCCAAATCGTCAATACTTAACTGCACAGCTCAACAGCTGGCTTAGCGAGCCAGGTTACGGCGGTTTAATTCTTGCTAAATTCGATTGGCTTGAAGAGATTCATAGTAAATACGGCTATCAGGTGCGTGATGAAACCATCAAGGTGCTTGCAGAAGCCATGCAACAACAACTACCTAAGGTTGCAGAGTCGGTGATTGCCCGTATCGCTAATGGTGAGTTTGCCTTCTTGATCACCAAAGGCGACGAAGATCAAATGAAGAGTTACGTGCAGACGTTGGTACGCCTCATCAATCAAGAAATGTCGAAAGCTGGTTGTGAGCCAAATAGCGACTTCTATCTAGGTGTAAGCATGCGTGAGAACGACATGAAGCCATCTGACTTACTATCGCAATCTGACAACGCGCTACAACAGGCGACTAAAGAGCAAAAAACGATTCTATGGTTTGATAGCAAGAAGCAACAACACAAGTTCTCACGTGAAGAGTGGCGCAAAAAACTTACTCATGCCATTAACAGCAATCGCTTTGTATTCCAATGGCAACCTGTGCACAAGATGAATAGTAGTGACGTATTACAACGTGAAGTGTATTGTCGTCTAAACGTTGATGGCAAAGTGCTAAACGCGGGTGTATTCATGCCATATGTTGAGCTACTTTCATTAGGTAATGAGCTAGATAAGTGCATCTTAAAATCTATCGTTAACAACAATATCTTGGCAAAAACCCATGAACCTATTGCCGTTAACTTAACCGCAGATAGTGTTAAAGATACTAAGTTCCACCAATGGCTAGCCTTGTTCCTACAAAGCTCAACTAACTCACACAAGATCCAGTTTGAGATCCCAGAATCTGTAGTAAGCAGTAATTTAGATGAGTGTATTGCACTATGTGAAACAGTTAAAGAATATGGTTCTAACTTTGGTATCGACCAATGTGGTCGCCGAATTGGCTCACTAAACTACCTACAGCAAGTTAAACCTACTTACGTTAAACTTGACCAATCATTCTCGTTCTACAGCAAAACTGAGCAAAACAGCGAGCTGTGTCGTGCTCTGGTTAATGTTGCAAAAGGTATTGGTATTGAAGTTATCGTTACTGCCATTGAAGACGAAAAACAACTGGCTAACTTTAACTCACTACACCCTCACGGTTATCAAGGATTCATTTACCCACCAGTGGAAATTGACCCACACGAAACCTAATCAGTGGACACAAAAAAGGAGCGTTTATCGCTCCTTTTTATTGCTAAGTTTTGATATGCCTTAAAGTTTAGGCATTGTTTGATAAAGCGCATTTAAACAAGCTTTGCCTAGCTCCTGAGAGCGAGCTGGTGACCAGCCAAAGTCTTCGTCAGGCGTTTCTACCGTATCTTTAAATGGCATTTCTAAGGTCATCACTAAGCAGCCAAACGCCTGTGCTAAATAATTAGTGCCCACAGTCATCAACGCCTCACCCGGCTTATCGATGTCATAACCAATTTTATTTTGGAAATCAGGGCTAGCATTAATCAGTGCCTGCTGATAAAAATCAAGTAGCGCCTGACGGTCTTCATTCCAATCAGCAATACCTTCAGAGCCAGCAATAAAGTTGTATGGTAGCGCTTCGTCACCGTGTACATCTAAACAAAAATCCATTCCTGTTTGTTCCATTTTCTCGCGCACGAGATAAACTTCAGGGCTACGATCCATAGATGGCTCTAACCACTCACGATTTAAGTTCGCACCAGCTGCATTGGCACGCAGATTACCGCGCTTACTGCCATCAGGATTCATGTTCGGTACAACGTAAAACACGGCCTTGTTTAGCAATGCTTTTGAAATGGGGTCATCTTGATCTAGCAAGGCGGCCAACATGCCTTCCATCCACCACTCGGCCATTGTTTCGCCAGGATGCTGACGAGCAATCATCCAGCACACCTTTTTGCCGTCGCCATCACTGCCGATTTTAAGTAAGTCCATATCTTGGCCATCAACGGTTTGTCCAAGCAGCATATGCTCTACATTGTCATGCATTTGCGCTTGTGCAATTAAATCGTGGTGACGCTCCATTGAATAAGGCGCAAAATAAGCGTAATAGACGCTGTCACACTCAGGTTGATGCTTAATCACTAACTGTTTGCCATCGTAGTGCGTTTCAACGCGGAACCATGTTTCACGATCATATGAAGCTACAGCTTGGTAATCATCCCAACCTTCAAGATATGAACATTGATGGGCATTAGTAATACACATGGTTACAGGCTTGTTTTTAGCACCAGTTAAGCGGTAGTGAAACCATTGGCTGTATTCAGCATTAGAGTCTTTACGAATGGCTAGGCGGATATTTTGGCTATCTTCAACCGATAGAACCTCGATATTTCCGCTATCGAAATTTTGAGTAATTTTCATAATAGATCCACGATGTCTGCCCATATAAAACAGCAAGGGCGTTAAGAATTTTTCAGCGTAGATCATAACAGCCATAGTAATAAGTTACTATGGCTGCCTTGAGGAATGAAAGATGATTTAAAGCTTGTGTGCGAGAAGTTGTTCACTGACTAAATAAAGTTCATCAGATTCAATAATCGCGGCTTCGCCGTCGATACGTATTGCTAAGATCCGCCCTTTCATTGTCCAACCATCAGCTAATGAAATATTTAGCACTCGCTGTTGCTGTGTTAACTCTGACAACGCAATATTACTTTTACTACTCAGCTTAGCAATATCTTCGAGCGACTTAATCCTCAATTGGACGTTTTCTTTCGCGGTTATCTCACCGACTTTGAAATTGATTTGATTGGCGTTTAATGAAAAGACATCGTTTTCCATCGACACCGCATTGGCAGTAGCGCTAAATAGCGCGAATACAAATAGTAGAACTTTATCCATTATAGCTCCTCATTGGCAGACAACATTAACCTCGAAATTAGTTAGTTATAAATCCTGTATAACAACTTGTTTAATGATGTAACGACTTTATTTATAACCGAACTAATTGCGAATTACCAACTCAGAGTTCTAAAATTAAACATATATAAAACAATGAATTAAACATCCAAAAGAGCTATCTTCTTGAAAACAAAGCGACAAAAAAAATGATAAAAAAAATTCGCGTTTAATAATCTGTATGAAAAACAATCGACATAAAATATCCCCCAGATTTTACCTTAGAACTCTTACGACTAAACAATTGTAAATATGTGTTGACAGCAAGGTTTACACCCCCTAAATTCAAGGTAATTTATGACGTATTACTCAGAGGAATAAACATGAGTGACAAGGTCGTGCTTTCAGAAGTACGCGAAAAAATAACCGCCCTGGACCAACAGCTTTTAACGCTTCTAGGCGAACGCCGTCAGCTGAGTCTGAGCGTCGCACAATCTAAGATCGATACCGTTAAAGCCGTTCGCGATACTGAGCGTGAGGAGCAACTACTGATTGATCTCATCCAGCGCGGTCACAAGCTGGGTTTAGATGCGCACTACGTCTCAAAATTATTCCACGTTATCATCGAAGACTCGGTGCTCAACCAACAAGCCTGGTTGCAAGAGCGCGCTAATCATCAACACGAATCACCTATTGCCCGTGTCGCATTTCTGGGCTCAAAGGGCTCTTATAGTTACCTAGCTTGTCACCGCTACTTTTCTCGCCGCGTCGAAGATATTATCGAGCTAGGTTGTGACTCATTTAGTGACATAGTTACAAAGGTAGAATCTGGCCAAGCTGAATTTGGTTTACTACCAATTGAGAACACCAGTTCTGGCAGCATTAATGAAGTTTATGATGTGCTGCAACACACTTCACTATCAATTGTTGGCGAATTAACCCAACCAGTTGAACACTGCTTAGTCACGGCCGACAACAGCAGTATTGAGCATATAGATACCGTTTACTGTCACGTTCAGCCATACCAACAATGTTCTCAGTTTTTGAGTAAACATAAAGGTATTAAATTTGAATTTGTTGAAAGTACCGCGGCAGCGATGGAGCAAGTTGCGACATTAAATACGCCTAACGTGGCGGCGATTGCCTCACAAGAAGGTGGCAAGCTCTATGGCTTGAACGCTATTGAGCGTAATATCGCTAATCAACAAGAGAACCACAGCCGCTTTATTGTTGTAGCGCGTAAGGCGGTGGAAGTTGCCGTACAAATTCCGGCTAAAACGACCTTTATTATGTCGACCCATCAAACAACTGGTGCCTTAGTTGATGCATTACTCGTACTTAAAAACAACGGTATTAGCATGACTAAATTAGAGTCGCGCCCTATCCAAGGTAACCCGTGGGAAGAGATGTTCTATATCGATGTCGATTGCAATCTGCACCACGCAAGTATGCAACAAGCCCTCAATGAACTAAATAGTATCGCCAAGGATATTAAGATCTTAGGGTGTTACCCTTCTGAGACTATTCAAGCTACACCAATTCCTGACGTATTACTCGATAGTAATACACCAGTGTAACCCCTTATAAAAATGAAAAGGCCCCTTGAAATATCGAGGGGCCTTTTCGATTGTGCTTTACTCATCTTAACGCTACACAGCACGGCTATCATGCGCTTGCATTAGCAGCTGTTTCGATTCATCTAAGAATTGTTGAGAGTAATCGCCAAACCATTGCGATACTTCTTTAAATGCTTGGATGAACCCTTCTCTATCACCATTTACTAACATCGTATTAGCATGTTCAAAACGCGATAAGTAACGAGAAAACATCTTAGTATTCTCATTAGATGAGAAAATAATGTCGGCGTACAGCTGAGAATCTTGCGCAAACAAACGTCCTACCATAGCTAACTCTAAGCGATAGATTGGCGAGCTATAATCAAGCAGCTGCTCCATATTTGGATTTTCTGCCGCAAGATGTTGTCCGTAAACGAAGGTAGTAAAATGGCGCATGCCCTGTACTAACGTCATCGCATTGTCGTGTTCTTGTGGATCAGCCAAGGTTAACTTAGCGCCCCAAATGCCAATTTGCTCTAACAACCAAGCATATTTTTCCGGTGAGCGGCCATCACAATAAATAATAACCTGTTTGGCTAAGCTCGCAACATCAGGACCAAACATTGGATGCAGGCCTAGCACTGGCCCCGCATGAACATTAAGCATATGCTCTAACGGCTTGCCTTTCGTCGAGGTTAGATCCACCAGCACGCAGTCTGATGGCAGTCCAGATAATTGATCAATAATCTCGGTAGTTAAATTGATGGGCACAGAAACAATCACTAAGCCCGCATTGGCAAACAGCTCTGGCGCACTAGACCAATCGTCTTTATCTAACACCTTGACGTTATAGCCTGACAATTCGAGCATGCGCTTGAAGACACCACCCAGCTTGCCTCGACCACCGACAATAACCACATCACCTAAGTCTGGCTTAATACATTTAAAGCCAGTGTCTTTCTCACGATGATATGATTCACGCATTAAGCGGCGCAGAACATCTTCAATTAGATCACCGCCAACACCTGCCTCATCGGCTTCACTGCGGCGCTTTGCCAGCATAGCGGCTTCACGCTCTGGGGCATAAATTGGTACCCCAGCTTCACTTTTTACTTCACCAACTTCTGCAACCAACGACAAGCGTTTTGCAAGTAATTCAATTAACTGGCCATCGACTTCATCGATGGCATGTCGCAACTCGTCTAGAGCATCACACGACTTTTCGGACATCAACCTCTCCTGATACGCGTTGTTTTAGTGCTGAACCAATTTTTCCTGCGCCTTCAATCAACAGTTTTTCGGTATCTAACCAATTGATACAAGCATCGGTTACTGACACGCCATAGCGCAATTGATCTTTCGGCAGCGAACTCGATTGATTACCTTCAAACAAATGACTTTCTAGCATAATACCCATGATCGAGCGGTTACCAGCACAAATTTGCTCAAATATATCATTGGCAACTAAAGGTTGTCGCGTGTGATCTTTATTAGAGTTACCGTGACTGCAATCCACAACCAGCTTTGGCGTTAAACCAGCGCCAGTGATTTGTTGCTCAATATCTTGCACGTCTTGCGCTTCATAGTTTGGCGTTTTACCACCGCGTAAAATGATATGACCATCAGGATTACCCTGAGTTTGCATAAGTGCAACCTGCCCTTGCGTGTTAATTCCCATGAAACGATGTGAATGCATTGCCGATTCCATAGCATTAATCGCAACATTAATTTTGCCGTCAGTACCATTCTTAAAGCCGACAGGCATCGATAAACCACTGGCCATTTCACGGTGAGTTTGTGACTCAGTAGTACGCGCACCAATTGCTGACCAGCTAAATAACTCTGACAGGTATTGAGGACTAATAGGATCAAGCGCTTCAGTTGCCACTGGCAGCTCTAATTCAGCCAACCAAACCAATAACTCGCGCCCCAATTTAAGGCCTTCTTCTACTTCGAATGAATCATTCATGTGTGGATCATTAAGTAGACCTTTCCAGCCGACAGTGGTGCGTGGTTTTTCAAAGTAAATACGCATTACTAAGTACATATCATCTTTTAACTGCTCATGAAGCTCTTTCAGCTTTAAGGCGTATTCTTTAGCACTTTTAATATCGTGAATTGAGCAAGGTCCAGTCACCACCAGTAAGCGATGATCTTTGCCATGAATGATATTTGAAATCGTTTGACGCGCACCAGCAATGTAATTTGCGCCGGCCTCGCTTAATGGAATTTGTTGCTTTAACTGCGTTGGCGTAATTAAAACTTTTTCGGAACTTATATGGGTATTTTCTATTGATTGAGTGCTCATTATTGCTTTCCTGCGACATAACCTTATTGCTTTGATGCTCTTTGTAACATCAACAAAAACAATGCGCAACTTTTTTGATTGACTCCAATCAATTTTTTGAATTAACTTATACTTTATAACGATAGATCATCGCATAGGCTTACCCAAAGCCGCTGGCGCAGCTGATTTTCCAATTACCCCTGCTAGAACACATAAGGTCAATACATAAGGAGTTACTTCTAAGAGCTGAATCGGTACCACACTGTCGACATCAGTGAATCCACTTTCCTGTAATCGAATAGCCAAGGCTTCTAAAAAACCAAAGAACAAACACGATAGCATCACGCCAACAGGATGCCAGCGCCCGAAGATAAGCGCGGCTAACGCGATAAAGCCCTTACCCACCGTCATATTTTCCACAAACCCTGCACCGTGACCGATAGACAAATACGCACCAGCTAAACCACAAACCGTGCCGCCAACAACAACAGCCATATAACGCACTTTGGATACAGAGAATCCAGCGCGTTTAAGCGCAACAGGATTGTCCCCCGCTGCCATTACAATTACGCCCCATGTTGAATACTTCATTAAATAAACCAGCAACAGCACCGCTATGAACGCCAAATACACCAAAACATTATGGCCACTAAACAGGTGCCAATAAATCTGAGATAGCACACTATCGTTATGTTCGATTAAGTTTGGGAATATCAGATTTGGTAGCCGCTCATCATCAGCCAATATCGGCGTCATGCCACCTTGCACGAAAATGCGCTGTGCCAATAATGCCGTTATTGCGAGCGCTAACAGATTAATCGCGAGACCTGATACCACCTGATCACCTTTATGGGTAATACAAGCGAACGCATGTAGTAATGAAAAACAACCAGTGATCACCATAGCCGCCAACACACCTTGCCAGGCTGAACCAGTGACAGCAGCAACAGTCGCCGCAGCAAATGCGCCGAGCAGCATCTTTCCTTCTAGGCCAATGTCCATCACGCCAGCTCGCTCACTAATAAAGCCAGCCAGCGCAGCAAACATCAACGGCGTCGCTAATCTAAGGGACGCATCAATGAGTAAAATCCAAGAAAACGTATTATCCACTGTTATTGCACCGGTAGTTTTTCGTGATTAGAAACATCGGCAGGTCTGAGCCAATAATCGATAGTTGGTTTTAACATCCACTGCAGCGCGCCACAAAATAGCACCACTAAGCCTTGGATCAAGAAGATAATATTATTGCCGATCAGCTCTTCGTTGAACGCTAATTCTGAGCCCCCTTGATACAACGCCCCAAACAACACGCTGGCGATAATAATGCCCAATGGACTATTGCGCCCCATCAACGCAACAGCAATACCCGCAAAGCCAAATCCGGCGACAAAATCAACGTTTAGTACCAAGTTGTTACCTTGCACTTCATTAAGGCCTATAAAACCAATTAACGCACCTGAAATCATCATAGTAATAATGATAATAAATGCTGGCTTTATGCCAGCAAAGTGAGCGCTCTGTTCACTCTTGCCGACAACTCGGGTTTCGTAGCCAAGCTTGGTATGCCAAAGGTAATAATACAAAGCGATACAGCAAAGTAGCGCCCAAATAAAAGAGATATTCAGCGGCGTATTCACAATCTCAACGCCAAACAAAGCCATCACACTTTGCATGCTCGGTAGCGCACTACTCGCTGAAATACTTTCGCTTATCGCCGCCATTTGGCCAGGCGCTTTTAGCACATTAGCCAATAGATAAACGAGTAATGAAGACGCAATAAGGTTAAACATGATGGTTGTTATTACGATATTCGAACCGCGATAGGCGTTAAGCCACGCAGGAATAAAAGCCCATAACGCCCCGAATAATGCGCAAAAGAGCATAGACGCAGGTATCACCATCCACAATGACGAGCCATCTAATTGCAAACAAATGATAGCGACTCCTAATCCGCCAAGTGTCGCCTGCCCTTCACCGCCAATGTTGAACAACCCTGCATGCCAAGCTAAGGCGACGCCGAGGCCAGAAAAGATAAAATTGGTCGCGTAATAAAGTGTATATCCTCGCCCCTCTTGACTGCCAAAGGCGCCGTAATAAATCTGCGCAATAGCATCGCCAATGTTAATACCGGTTAGTGACAACACGATAACTGTCGCCAACAATGCCAAGCCAATATTAGCAAGGGTTAAAGCAGTGCTATTTATCCAAGAAACCGATTTGTTATTCACTCATCACCTCGTTGGCCAACATTAAGCTAAGTTCATTTTTATTGAGCTGCTGGGTGTAGTATTGACCAATGATTTGGCCTCGTTCAAACAACACAACGCGATCGGAAAGACTCATAATCTCCTCGAGATCGTTAGAGCAGAAAATAATGCTCGCGCCTTTATCTCTAAGTTTAAATAACCGCTGATAAACGCTTTCAATGGCACCAACATCTAAACCATTACTAGGGTGCGCCAACAACAAGAGTTCAGGATGTTTAGATACTTCACGCGCCAATACCAATTTTTGCTGATTGCCAAGGGAAAATGCCCCAGTTCGCAAACGCGGATTTGCAGGCCGAATATCCCACTGCTTCATTAAATCGAGACATTGGGCGCGATTGTCACTTTCGTGTTGATGTGCAGCGCAATCGTACGATTGACGATGATAACCGAGCATTGCACTCTCATACATCGGAAAGTCCTTTACCACACCAATGCCTGCTAGAGGGTCTGGTACATAAGCAATGCTAAGCTCGCGAGCTTGCATTAAATTGTAGTGATTTTCCGATTTCACCCGCTTACCGTTAATGCTAATTCTGCCGTGGGTAAAGCCAGCACTTCCCGCTAACACCTCAAGTAATTCTTCGTGTCCCGCTTTGGGCAATCCTGTTAGCGCGACAATTTCATGACTGTGAATTTCCATGTCGATATTAGACAAACTAAACCCTTGGCGCGCACTGCCAAACCTCGATTTAGGTTTAATGGCCAAATTCGATACTTTTAGGCGTAAATGCGTTTCAACATCACTAATACTGCTATTTGGATGCGGCAGCGTGATTTCACGTCCCACCATCAACTTACTTAAATGCCCTAAGGTGATTTCTTTAGGGTTCACATCACACAATAACTTGCCATTGCCCATCACCGAAATCACATCGCAGATAGCATGCAAAACGGAGAGTTTGTGAGCGACAATCAATATCGAAATGCCCTGCATTTTCAACAGATTTAGCAGCTTTAATAAATGATTAGATTGCACAGGCGATAACAGTGCCATTGGCTCGTCTAGAATTAGCACCTTGGCACCGCGATACAAAGAACGCAATACATCAACGAGCTGACGTTGACTGTAATCAAGTTTTGATATTTGCATATCCAAATCAAAACTAAAGCCGAACTCGCGGCAAAGTTGCTCTAATTCTCGTCGTGCTTTGGCTTTTTGGGCAGACATAAAAAAGCCCTGTTGCTCGCCAAGTAAAATATTTTCAATAATCGAGCGCTGCTCTAACCAACTCGTTGTTTGGTGGAGCATGCCAATACCACTATCGATAGCGTGTTGTGGATTGTCGATAACCACTTTGACACCATCGACAAATACTTCCCCTCGTTCGGGTTTTAACAAGCCATAAGCAATTTTTAGTAAGGTTGACTTACCGGCGCCGTTTTCGCCGATCACACCGTGAATAGATCCTGGCGCAATGCGCAAACAAACATCATCAAGCGCCTTCATATCGTGATAATACTTAGTGATGTGCATTAGTTCTAACGCAGGCGATAACATTAGTTAATCTCCTGAGCGCAAAGAGAAACTATGGTTTTTCTGGGATCTTGTTGCTGGAGTAATGCACGCTTGTGCTCATTTACAGCGCTTGCTAACTGCAGTGAAAACACATCACCGTTGTATTTATCACGCGTCAAACCAACCCAATCGCCCGCCAACCCTAGCTGTTGATGGCCTGCTTGCCATTGGCCAGTGTTAAAATCGACAATACTTTGCCACACGACTTTACCAACAGATTTAACCATCGAACTTAATACTGCGCCCGGATATAAATGATTCTGGTTTGAATCTACAGCTATCGCATAAAAATTATGATCATTAGCCGCTTGATACACGCCTAGCCCCGAGCCACCTGCGGCTGCAAAAATCACATCAGCACCTTGTTCATATTGATGACGCGCGATTTCAATGCCTTTACTTGGATCATCCCACGCGTGAGAGGTTGAACCTACATAATGGCGAGTAATTCGAATATCAGGTTTAATCGTTTTAGCACCGAGGGCATAACCACAACTAAACTTTCGGATCAGCGGAATATCCATACCGCCGACAAATCCTATGTGATTTTTTTTCGTCTTTAATGCAGCGAGTACTCCCGCCAAATATGCCCCTTGCTCTTCTTGAAAAGTCACTGAACGGACATTGGGTAAATGAATTACACTATCGATAATTACAAATGACGTATCGGGAAAAGCCTTTGCCGCACGCTCGATGGCAGGTGAAACCGCATATCCCACGCCGACTATTGGGTTGTAACCACGCCTAGCAAGTTTCATCACACCTAATTGGGTTTGTACGTGGTTTGCAGGTTCTACTTCCTTGATGGTGTAGCCCTGTTCCCGCAAAGGTAAAACACCGTTTTCATAGGCAGCTTGGTTAAACGAATGATCATATTTACTGGAGCGATCGTAAACTACCGCACTGCCAATTGTGACTTTGGCCTTTTCAGGCGCTTTAGCATCAGCAAGCTCCACTGCACCGCAACAAAGTATCAGCAGTACTAAGTGGATTACAGACTCAATTCGCAAAATAAATTCCTTCACTCATCTCTCATTGTTAACAATGGGCTGGCATACCGCGCTCAACCGCTTTTAATAACCGCTGTGTTTTGCGATTCACGACTGGCTGTTTACTCTGTTGCTTGGCAATTGCCCAATCGATATGTTCGTTCACCATATCACTTGCATGCTGCTTTTTATCACTAAGCGCCGAAATGATTGCTGCATCATATTTTGCGTTACCTAAGGCAATTGCAATATTTCTCAGCCAGCGCTCATGGCCAATACGGCGGATTGGCGAACCTTCTAAGCGCTTTAAAAATTCATCCTCAGTCCACGCAAACAACGACAATAATTCTGGCGAATGAATATCTTTGCGCGGTTTAAAATCGTCTTCATCACTGGCCTGCGCCATCTTATTCCACGGGCAAATTAACTGACAATCATCACAGCCATAAATACGATTGCCAATGGCTTCACGAAACTCTTCGGGGATCGCACCAAATTTTTCAATCGTTAAATATGAAATACAACGACTACCATCCACCACATAGGGCTCAACAATGGCTTGTGTGGGGCAAATGGTTATACAGGCGACGCATTTATCGCATTGCTCTTCAACGGGCTCGGAGACTGGCAGCGGGATGTTTACTAACAGCTCCCCCAAAAAGAAAAATGAGCCTGCTTTTTCATTGAGAATTAACGAATTCTTACCAACCCAGCCAACGCCCGCTTTCTCAGCTAATTGACGCTCCATGATCGGCGCAGAATCAACGAACGGACGAGCAACTAAATCGCTCACTTGAGTCTCAATTTTTTGCTGAAGCTTCTTAAGACGGTTGCGCATCATCTTGTGATAATCGCGCCCCGTGGCATAGCGACTAATATAGCCGTTGTGGGAATCTTTTAAGGTTGAAACGATAAGCGCTTCTGGTGGCAGATAATCCAAACGCACGCTGATAACGCGTAAAGTACCAGGGAGTAATTCATGAGGTCTGGCGCGCATCAATCCATGGCGGGCCATATAATCCATTTCGCCGTGATAGCCGTTTTCTAGCCACTGCATAAACTTGGCTTCGTGATGAGCCAAATCAGTATCGCAAATACCGACATCGGCAAAGCCGAGCTCAACGGCCCATTGCTTAATGTCTTGTGCGAGTTGTTGATAAAAAGCGTCACTATTCACGAACAGGTCAGTTCCCCAATAAAAGTGACGCTACTTTATCATTTTATCCGCTATCCATTAAGTGCTTAGTTTTAATGGTGAGCATGTCCCTTCATGGCAGGTGCGTCTTTAACCATCACTTTTGTCGTCAGTGTTTCGCCATTTTTCAATGTTAGGGTCAATGAAAACTCAGTCCCTTTTGCCAACGGTTTCTTTAATCCCATAAGCATCACATGATAGCCACCGGGCTTAAAAATAAGCGATTGATGTGATTCAACCTTTATTTCATCGATATGACGCATTGCTACCTTACCGTCATCGAAATAGCTTTCGTGCAACATGCTGTGTTTTGCAATATCACTTTCGACACCAGTCACCACGACAGCCGACTTGCTGTGATTGGTAAAAGTAAAATAAGCAGCGCCATTAGGAACAACCGGCGGTAGCGCTCGTGCCCATGCATTACTAAATTCAAGTTGATGTTGTACTTGCTCGCTGGCGTGTTCAGTCTTGTGGTCGTGAGCATTAGCAGCTGATGACAATAGCACCAAATTAATACCAAGTGCGGCTAACTTGGCGACCTTTTTAAATCCCAACATATTATTCCTTATCTATTTATTAGACTAATTAACCTGAGCGCAGGTTAATTATGAATTTGGCCAATGATACACCTCCAACCAGCAATGCAGTTAGTGGTAGATCAAAAAATTGCCTAGATTTCTGAAATGTTAGCGTTATACTGCGGCCAATTTTTAGCGGTTAAGGAAAGAATGTGAGTTATTTGTTGTCTTGTCTGTATTTGATATGGGTCGTATTAATTTCTATTATTCTATTCCCTATCGCCGTCATTATTAGACTGATAACCACGCCGTTTGATCGCCGTCTCATTGTTCTTAACTTCTTTAGTCACTTTTGGGGATCCTTGTACTTCTGGACCAACCCATTCTGGTCACTGGAAATCACAGGTAAACAGCATTTACCCAAAGACAAACCTGTGGTGTTTATTTCTAACCACCTCTCTACTATCGACGTATTAGTGGCATCTCGTCTATTTACCCATTTTAAGTGGGTTTCGAAAATTGAGAACTTTAAAATTCCTTTTATCGGCTGGACTATGTATCTCAATAAATATGTCGCAATTAAACGCGGCGGTTTAAGCTCGATTAAAGCCATGATGAAGCAATCACTAAAGCATCTAGAAAATGGTAGTCCAGTATTTATCTTTCCGGAAGGCTCGCGTGCTCAAGACGGTCACTTAAAACCTTTTAAGACTGGCGCATTTAAAATCGCACAGGACGCTAACGTGGATATCGTGCCTATCGTATTAACAGGCACAGATAAGGCTGTGCCTAAAAACAGTTTGCACTTTAAAGGTCATCAACACTTAAAAGTTGAAGTGCTACCGCCAATTACCCTAGAGCAACACCAAAACTTATCCCTTAAAGAACTTACCGCGCTAGCACAAACGAAAATTAGCGCTGCTCAAGATTCAACAGAGAATTCAATCGCATAAGTCCCTTTTACCAAACGCTCTTTGTTGACTTTAGAGAGCTTTTTAATTTTCGCTTCCAGCTGACAAGCTTCACTGCGACTCATCACTGTTTGGCTAAAGGCGAGAGATACGGGACGGCGCACTCTAGTATATTTAGCTCCTTTAGAGGACTCGTTATGTTCCTTAACTCGTCGCTCGAGATCCGTGGTGACGCCACAATACAATGATTGATCATTACAACGCAGCAAATAAACAAACCAATTATCACTCGTCGACATAGTTAGCTAATCCTGTTTTACACACGATGGCGGATTTTACCAATAAGTGATTACAACGCCTATTGCTTTTCACTTTCAAGTTAATTTTCAATTAAAATACAAACAGTTACAGTTTTGGCCTTAACATTGCTATTCGCAGTTAATGATCGTTGAATAATCAAAAGGCAACTATGAATTCTTTACGTAAAACACTCATCACGCTAGTTGGCGGCGGCCTATTGGCGTTTGGCTTAATCTTCATTCTTCTGCCTGGCACCGTGTTGATCCTCCCCATTGCTTTAGCCATATTGGCCCTTGAATATGACTGGGCTCGTCGCTGGGTAAAAGTTGCCCAAAAAATGCTGACTAAAAGCGCCAAAAAAATGGACGATTTTGTGGCGAAATGCCGAAGAAAATAGTGCTAACTCATGAGTAGGAAGTGATACCCAAGCTACTTCAAGATGCAGGTTTCAGAGGCTGGGTAGGATGCGAGTACAAGGCATGATTTTTAATTAATGGTCATTCCCTGATTAGAAATCATAACGCAGTAATCGCTTTCTACCCAGCCTCCCGTAGGGCAAGGCGATAAGCGACCAATAGCGGCGTTATAAGCTACTTATTAGGAACAACCTAACCGCGTATCTTATGCCTTGCTCTTGGCACGCTTCTCGACTTGCTGATGACTAGCATCTTGAGGTGGCTTGGGTATACAATAGCGCCAATTTTATTCGCTCCTTTGGAAACTACTCATGAATCAAGATGAAATGAAAAAAGCAGCTGGTTGGGCAGCTTTAGAATACATTGAAAAAGACACTATTGTTGGTGTTGGTACAGGCTCAACAGTCAATCATTTTATCGATGCACTTGGCTCGATCAAAGGTGATATCGAAGGCGCAGTTTCTAGCTCTGAAGAATCAACGCGCCGTTTAAAAGAATACGGCATTCCAGTATTTGATTTAAATACCGTAGACCAACTTAGCGTCTACGTTGATGGCGCTGATGAAATTAATCAAAAGATGCAGATGATCAAAGGCGGCGGTGCAGCACTTACCCGTGAGAAAATCATTGCAGCCGTTGCAGACAAATTTGTGTGTATTGCCGATGAGTCAAAGTTAGTCGATGAACTAGGTCAATTCCCATTGCCAGTTGAAGTTGTGCCTATGGCGCGCTCTTATGTTGCCCGTCAACTTGTAAAACTTGGCGGCGATCCTGTGTATCGCGAAGGCGTCGTCACTGACAACGGTAATATCATTTTAGACGTATATAACTTCTCACAAGAGGATGCCCGAGAGCTTGAAACCCAAATCAATGCCATTGTTGGTGTAGTAACTAACGGTTTCTTCGCCCATCGCGCTGCTGACGAATTATTACTCGCAACACCTAATGGCGTAAAAAAAGTAAAATAGTCTAAGTTATAAAAACGGGGACAAGAGCCAATATTCCCCGAATAAGAAACAGTGTTTTTATTTGTAGGCACTGTTTCTTATTTTTCGCATTTCATGAAAAAATTCCCGCACTAAAAACAAACTTTCTCGATAATTCGCTAAAAAATTGCCCTTCGTTTACTAATTAACATCGTTTGAAACAACTTATTAACAAAAATCATCTAAAAGCTGTCTATACATTCCATTTATTTCCAATATAACGGCATTAAAAGCGCTATAAATAATTCCTAAAAAGGCTTTAAATACGCGACTTCACGTTGCTATACTGCAATTAACTTAGTCTTTAACTCCTGTTGGAGTAAAAGTTAGCTATAGTTACCAAACTAATTTAACGAATGCCCGTAAAACACCCTAGGAAATTTAACAATGGCTCAATTTTCACTCGAAAAAAACAAAATCAAAGTACTCTTATTAGAAGGCTTACACCCAAGCTCACTAGAAGTATTTGAAAAGGCTGGTTACAGCAACATCGAGTGCCTCAAAACGTCCTTACCTGAAGACGAGCTGATTGAGAAAATTAAAGATGTCCACTTTATTGGCATTCGCTCCCGCACCAACTTAACCGCTAACGTTATCAACGCTGCTCAAAAACTCGTTGGCATTGGTTGTTTCTGTATTGGGACCAACCAAGTTGATTTAAACGCTGCAGAGCAACGCGGTATTCCGGTATTTAATGCGCCGTTTTCAAATACCCGCTCTGTCGCTGAGCTAGTCCTTGGTGAAATTCTATTATTACTACGCGGCATTCCAGAGAAGAGCGCTAAAGCGCATCGCGGTGAATGGCAAAAGTCGGCTGTTGGCTCATACGAGGCCCGTGGTAAACAGCTTGGTATCGTCGGTTATGGCCACATCGGTACTCAGCTGGGTATCTTGGCGGAAAACTTAGGTATGCGCGTAAAATTTTACGACATCGAAGACAAACTGCCACTGGGTAATGCAAGCCAAATTGCTAGTTTAGATGAGCTTTTAGCAACATCTGATGTAGTTAGCCTGCATGTGCCAGAGACGCCACAAACCAAATACATGATCAAAAAAGCGCAGTTTAAAGCGATGAAACAAGGCGCCATCTTCATTAATGCGTCACGCGGTACTGTGGTAGACATTGACGATTTGGCACATGCCTTAACGTCGAATAAAATCAGCGGCGCTGCTATCGATGTATTCCCGGTTGAGCCTAAGTCAAACAACGAGGAATTCGTTTCACCACTGCGCGGCATCGACAATGTTATCCTGACACCCCACGTTGGTGGCAGCACGCAAGAAGCTCAAGAAAACATTGGCTTTGAAGTTGCCGGTAAACTCGTGAAATACTCTGACAATGGTTCAACCCTATCAGCAGTTAACTTCCCTGAGGTTTCACTGCCAGCGCATGATGGCGTAACGCGTTTATTACACATTCATAAAAACCAACCGGGCATTATGAATCAAATCAACATGGCTTTTGCTCAACACAACATCAATATTACCGCACAATACCTGCAAACAACTGCGGATATTGGTTATGTTGTAATGGAAGTTGAAGCTAAAGATGCCAACATCGCTTTTGATGAGCTACGTAAGATCGATGGCACCATTCGCGTGAGATCATTACATTCAGCTTAAAAAAACCGGCAATTATCGGCTAACTTATGGCGCAAGAATCTTTGATTCTCGCGCCATTGTTATTTATTATCCCAGCATACAAACTTACTAGGCTGATTCCATTGTTTAATTCACTTTCTGATTTCGATTTTTTCCCTCGCTTAGCCATTGGTGTTACTAAGTTAGATGGCCCAGACGCACGCAAATTTCTACAAGGTCAATTGACTTGTGAATTAGATAATCTAACCACTGAACAAAGCACTCTTGGCGCACACTGTGATGCCAAAGGTAAGATGATGGCGAGTTTGCGTTTACTAGATAATTCAGAAGTAGTTTTAGCATTGCAAGCGTTTGAGAATACCCAGAGCCATTTACCAATGCTGACAAAATATGCGGTATTTTCGAAAGTCGATATCACCGATGCCAGTGATGAGTACATGGTGAGTGGCTTTGCAGGAAAACAGGCATTAGCGTGGTTCAACCAACAATACGGCCTAGCATTATCGCAGGTTAATCAAGCGGCGAATGTCGAGATTGGCAGCATTGTTGTCATAAATGACTCAACACCTCGTGTGCTAGTTGTTTCAACGCAAGCGCAGTATCAAGCATTAGAGCAAGCACTATCATCAGTAGAGTACAAAGAGCAATCACCAGTGCTTTGGACGGCGTTAGACTGTCGTGATGGCCTAGGGCAGATCATTCCAGCTACGCAAGCTGAGTTCGTACCGCAAATGCAAAATTTGCAGATGATCGATGCAATTAGTTTCAAAAAAGGCTGTTACATTGGCCAAGAAACCGTCGCTCGTATGCACTTTAGAGGACTCAATAAACGAGGAATGTTTGTTTTGCAATCGCCATCACACATTGAGTGTAAGGTCGGTGATAATGTTGAAAAACAACTCGGCGAAAACTGGCGTAATGCTGGTGTTGTTGTCAGCATAGCCCATGTCGATGGCCAAACCATCGCTTGTGGTGTTTTACCAACTGATTTTGATCTTGCACAACAAGTCAGAATCAAAGACAACACTCAAGGCACCTTTGCGGTAACCAAGCCAAGCTATTTCGTTGAATAGGTAATCCGATAGCGGGTGCTATCGCCAACAACTTATAATAATAACTATGGCTCACTTTTCTAAATTATCGAGCGAACAACTAACCAGTTGCATCGCTCATTTGTCGACTCCGCTACGCGAGCAATTAACACAATTCGTATTAGCAGCTGACTTTGAAGCTTGCTTGAGTAAATCGCAAGTAGACGCACTGTTATCTCATTATCCCGATAACGACACTAGTGCTAAGCACCAACTATGTCGTGATTTGATTCCGCTGGCTCAAAGCTATAGCAAGGCGCCAATTTCTTCGTTTTATGTTGGTGCCGTCGCCATGGGCGAATCTGGTCGTATTTACTTTGGCGCCAACATGGAATTTAAAGGCATGACACTGGCACAAACCGTTCATGCCGAGCAATCAGTGATCACCAACGCATGGCGTCACAATGAAACAAAGCTTGTGATGTTGGCTGTGAGCGCACCACCTTGTGGTCATTGCCGCCAATTTATCAATGAACTCAATGGTGCAAGTGATATTGATGTTCTTATTACAGAGCAGCCGACTACTCGCTTTGCCGATATACTGCCAATGGCTTTCGGCCCAAGTGATTTAGGGATCTCAGATCGTTTAATGAATTCCCCCCTCAATGCCATTAGCGTCGAGAGCGACGATCAATTTGTTAAGCAGACTTTACAAGCTGCGCAACAAAGCTATAGTCCCTTTAGCCACAGTCCAAGTGCAATTGGTTTAAAAACATCTCAAGGCACCTACTTTGGCCGCTACGCCGAAAATTGTGCTTACAACCCAAGTTTGTCACCACTGCAAGGCGCCCTAATCGCCTTACATCTCTGTGGTGATGATGTGACAGCTATTGAACGCGCTGTGCTGGTGGAACATCAAGGCAGCAGAGTCTCGCAACAAAAAACGACGGCTCAGTTACTCAACTTGATTGCTGGTGCATCGCTTGAGACGCATTTGGCAAAATAATAGAAATAAAGCGGCCTGTTGATCTTTAAAAGTACAGGCCGCTAAAATGCAGACTAACGAGTAATTAGTGCGTATTTTATGAAATTCTATATCTTGTGTTTCCTGCTATCAGCGTTAGGCTCTCCAGGCGCTGCTCACCTCTATCTGAAGCGTGTAACAACTGGCGTTATTTTCTTTCTATGTTTTTGGCTGCCATTTGCTTTCGTTATAGAATTTGGTTGGCAGCAGATAAAAATGGTTTATCACGCATTATTTGCTTATAAAGTTGAACCGACATTCAGTGCTATGTTTTTCTATATGTTTGAAAATTTCGCTGACGAGTCGCAAGTTCCCTTCGTAAAGAAAGCAGTTTGGTTATCACTATTTGTTTGGATTCTCGCCCTTTGTGACACAATGCGACTGTGCATGACAAAAAATAGCAGCAATTGAGGTAGATCATTTTGTTGTTGCTAAAAAATTTAGATAAATTAAAAATGTAGTAACTTAATAAGGAATTTCTATGTTGCTAGCCCAGCTCAATATTGCCCTAGCCAAATACGATTTGGATGCCCCCGAAATCAAAGACTTTGTAGATAACCTCGATGCAGTTAATGCAATAGCTGAAAGTAATCCCGGTTTTGTTTGGCGTTTAAAAGACGACTCAGGAAGTGCCACTAATATTCAGGCCTTTGACGATCCCAAGATGTTAGTGAATATGTCAATTTGGCGTGACGTAGATAGTTTAAAAGATTTTATGTTTCGCACTCATCACAAAGACTTTATGCGCCGCAAGAGCGAATGGTTTCACAAATTACCCGAAGCCAATTATGTGTTGTGGTGGATTGAAGAAAATCATCGACCAAGTATAGAAGAAGCGCTAGAAAGACTAGCGCATTTAAGAGAGCACGGCGAAAGTGCCTATGCGTTCTCGTTTAAAAAAGTGTTCAATAAAGTTATTTGAACTTAATTGGCCAAATGCTGTGCTGGCTGATTAAACAACTGCTGGATCTTTTCAAAGAATCGACCGACGTATAATCCGTCCATCACGCCGTGATGCACTTCAACAGACAGTGGCATCATCAGCCCATCCGGGGTACTCTTCGCTTTGCCGTAAACAACTTTCGGAATGCTATCTACCGCCTCGGTGTTTCGAGCGTTGGTAAAGCTTGAAAAACTCACCCATGGGATCACCGACATGTGAATTTCATCCTGCGCCTTCTCTTGGCCAACAAATTGATTGGCGATGAATGGACTCGCTTTAGCCGCTTGTTGCGCAATACTAGCTTGGGTATCAAATTCACTAAACGACTCAGCATAAGGAAAGCCACAGAATCGCATCGTTTCATCATCTGCCAAAATAGCGCAGCTCACAGTAATGGTGTCGTAAACGCGTACTTCATCATCGACAATGCGGATCTTGAATGGCTCAAGTTCATTGATGGCGATTTGCGTTAAATATAAATAAGCGTGGAAGAAGCTCTTTGAATTCACCTTGCAATAATCTAGCAGCTGAGCTGCATCGATGTCGCTAATAATGTTAAACCACGGATGCGTAGCCTGTTGATAAAATTTAAAATGTTCGGCGCGATTCCAACTCGCCAAATCGATAACACGATAATTAGACATAAAGACTCAATAAAATAAAATTAAACATGCTTAGAAAGGTTAGCTGCCAGCATATTGACTAACCGTTGACGCGCTTCACGCGCCGCCCACGCGATATGCGGTGTAATAATCAAATTATCACCACGATAAGCAAGCAGCGGATGATTTGCTGGTGGCGGCTCTTGTGACAAGACATCGAGTGCAGCGCCACCAATACCGTTGTTTTCAAGCACCTTAAGCAGTGCCGATTCGTCAATCAACGGGCCACGCGCCGTGTTAATAAGCAGTGCACTGGACTTCATTAACGCTAAGGCGCCTTCATCAATTAAATGATGATTGTTATCGGTTAATGGGCAATGCAAGCTAATCACATCAGCCTGCTTTAGCACGGTTTCAAATGCCACTCTGCCATCGCGTATTGTTGTGGCATTGGGCCTATCAGCTATCAAAATTTCCATATCAAAAGCACGCGCAATTTTCTCAACTGATTGGCCTAAACCGCCATATCCTATAATGCCGAGTGTTTTCCCCGCCAGTTCGTAAGTAGTGAAATCTAAACAGCTAAAGAACGGACTCTGTGACCATTGACCTTGCTCGATGTAGCGCTGATATTGATTGGTCTTGCCAATAAGCTGCAACAATAACGTTATGGTGTGCTGCGCAACGGCACCATTGCCATAGCCTTTTACATTAACCACGTCGATGCCAAGCTCAGCGGCGCATGCCATATCGATATTATTAGTTCCCGTCGCTGCGACACCGATGACCTTTAGTTGAGGTAATGCAATCAAATGTTCGCGGCTCAGGCAGACTTTGTTGGTAATAACTACCTGCGCATCTTGGCAGCGTTGAATCAGTAAATCTGCTGAGGTGGTCTCATAGCTCTGCCATTGCTCAAACATTTGCGATAGCGCAGCTAAATCAATATCTTGACCAAGGGTGATTTGATCAAGTAAAACGCCTTTTTTCATAACTAATTAATGTGAACTTGTGAAAATGTTGTTAGTCTACCGCTAACAACCTAGTAAAACTACAAAGCATGCATAAACCAATGAGTGACAATCAACACAACAATGACAAACCACATTGGTCTGAATGTCCCAAATGCAGAAAAATCCGCGCGATCGTACTGTGGGGATTAATCGCTGGTAGTATTTACTTGTATTTTTATTGAGAATAATTTGCAATTAGTAGTGCTAAAACAATGTACTTTTCAAATAGTTCTATATAATGCAATTTTTACCTGTGACCTGAATAATTTCGGCCTTTGAAACTCGACGTTAAAAACTATGTGGATTGACATTTCATCATTTGGCGCAGCCGTTAGTTACGGTGTTTGCCTAACCCTAGTATTACGCAGCTTATTCGCTCATGCTCCTCTAAACGAGAAATTAGTATTTGGCTGCGCGCTCATTGGTATCGGCTTTCACAGTGTTGCCTTAGGTAACGTAATTCTAAGCAGCGATGGCCCGAATATGAGCATGTTAGTGGTCGCTTCTATTGTCAGTTGGCTCATTGCCGCCCTACTTACTGTTGCTATTCGCAAATTTGCCATCGTCACTTTACTCCCCGTAGTCTTTGGTTTTGCCTTGTTAGCGGTTCTCGGTGTATGGCTGGTGCCTTCAAGCTATATCACTCATTTTGAGACTCGCCCAGGCCTGTTACTTCACATAACTATTGCTTTAAATGCATACAGCACCTTGGTCATTGCCGCATTCTATGCCATTCAATTACACATGATTGACTCGCGCCTAAAGAGTAAAAAACTCAATATTGCTAGCACCCCACTGCCGCCACTGATGACAGTAGAAAAGCAGCTTTATCAACTTATTATGACTGGCGCCGTATTACTGACGCTTTCACTCGCCAGTGGCTTCTTCTTCCTAGAAAATATGCTTGCTCAAGGGCAAGCACATAAAACGGCATTATCTGTTCTCGCTTGGGGCTGCTATAGCTACTTGTTGTGGCAACACCACCAGCAAGGAGTGAAAATTAAAACCTCGGTTCACATCACTATTGTTGGCGCTGGCTTGCTGACCTTGGCCTATTTCGGTAGTCGCTTTATCACTGAAATATTGCTGAGCTAGCTCAAGATTGGGCGCTGTTGAGCCAACTTTGACTATTTGCAGCTTGACGCTAAACTTTTATCACCGTATAACGGGCAAATAATTACACAGAGGAACACCTTACTTGGACGACATATCTACCCTAACGCTCTTTGGGATCCTGTTCGGACTAATTTTACTATCAGCTTACTTCTCTAGTTCTGAAACAGGCATGATGTCGATTAATCGCTATCGATTACGCCATCAAGTCAAAAACAAAAATCGAGCGGCAAAGCGCGTCGATACCTTGTTACAGCGCCCGGATCGTCTTATCGGCCTCATTCTTATAGGCAATAACCTAGTAAACATTGCCGCCGCATCGCTAGCGACAATTATCGCAACGCGTTTGTATGGCCCTAATTTAGGCCCTGCAATTGCTACTGGTGCTCTAACGCTAATCGTTTTGATTTTTGCCGAAGTGACGCCAAAAACCATTGCTGCACTGCACCCCGAGCGCGTTGCTTTTCCGAGTTCATTGATTTTATTGCCACTACTAAAAATCATGTACCCATTTGTATGGTTGGTAAATATCATTACCAACGGTTTACTGCGGATGATTGGTATTAGCTCGTCGAAAGAAGGTGATAATCAATTAAACTCCGATGAACTGCGCTCCATTGTGAGTGAAACCTCAGGCATGATCCCAGAAAAGCATCAGCAGATGCTGACCAGTATTCTCGATTTAGAGAAGGTAACGGTTGAAGATATTATGATCCCGCGCAGTGAGATCGGCAGTATCGATATCAACGACGAATGGAAGAATATTCAACGCCAGTTGAGCCATTTGCAACACACGCGCATCCTGTTATATCGCGACAAAATTGATGACGCAGTAGGCTTTATTCACGCTCGTGATTTAATGCATTTACAATCGAAAGATCAGTTTGATAAATCAAACCTGATCCGCTCTGTTCGCGAGCTTTACTTTATTCACGAAGCAACCAGCCTCAACGTGCAGTTGCTTAAGTTCCAAGAGAATAAAGAGCGCATCGGTCTCGTCGTTGACGAATATGGTGACATTCAAGGCCTAGTAACCCTAGAAGATATCCTAGAAGAGATTGTTGGAGAATTTACCACCAACGTATCACCAACCATCAGCGAAGAAATTCAGCTGCAAGATGACGGTAGTTACCTCGTTGAGGGCAGCATGAACATTCGTGAAATGAACCGCGAAATGGACTGGCACTTCCCAACCGATGGCCCAAAAACCATTAACGGTTTGTTATTAGAATACTTCCAAGACATTCCTAACGAAGGCTTGAGTATTCGCCTTGCTGGCTATCCGGTAGAAATCATTAATGTGGAAAACAACATGGTGCAAACCATCCGCATTATTCCAGAGCTCTACCAAGCGGAAAAAGACCAAGAAGTCGAAGAAGACTAACACTTACTTCTAACGCTGTTCTATGTTTCAAAACCGAACAGCGTTGTTGCAACACCGAACACATCTACCTCAAAGCCAATCCCAAAAATCTATAACCACTTGTTTATAAACAAAAATATATATTGGCACAGTTCTTCCTATAACAGCGACATGTTAAACAATATTCGCTTGATTTATGAAAATAGAACTTCCCGCTGCTCGCAGTTATAACAAGCTCATTATCGCTTTGATTTGTTGCGCGGTGTTAATTGCTGCGTTTTACAAAGTCCTAAGCCCCGCAATCCCCTCGGTTAATCGCGACGCAATTGCATTGTCAAAAGTTCAGCATGGTGGATTAGACATCTACGTCGATAGCTATGGCGAGTTTGCCTCTCAGCAAGAGCGTTTACTAACCGCGCCAGCACTCGGCAAAGTCGCAGAAGTGCTAGTGCGCCCCGGTGCGTTAGTCACGCCCGAGACAGTGATCTTAAAACTGGTAAACCCACAACTTGAACAGCAAGTTAGCCAAGCACAAGGTGAACTAGATCGAGTCAAAGCACAGCTAGCTGCCTTTAAGTTTGAGCAAGAGAGTGCTCGCCTTAATCACCTCGGCCGCATTGAGGAGCAAAAAGCAGCACTTGAAAAAGCGCAGTTAGAGCTAAAGGTAAATCAGCAACTGATGACATTTGGCACGGTTTCCAAAATCAAACTGCAACGAGCTCAACTCAATGTTAAACAAAGTGAAAGTAGCCTCGACTTTGAGCAAAAGAAATATCGCCAGTTTGTTGAAATGCAAGGTCACCAGCTCGCTCAAAAAGAAATTGAGGTAACACAGCAAGCACGAAAAGTGGGACTGCTCAATCAGCAATTGGCACAAATGACAGTGCGCGCAGGCCTCGATGGCACTTTGCAAACGCTCGAAGTGACCTTGGGGCAAAGCGTTACGCTGGGCCAATCCATCGCCAAAGTGGGCAGCATGGACAAACTGATTGCTAAAATCAAATTGCCGCAACGCCAAGCGGATCAAATAGCCATTGGCTCAGCTGTAACTATCGATACGCAAAAAGGGCAAATCACCGCGCATATCACGCGCATAGAAAGTTTGGTTAATAATGGGTTCGTACTCGCCGAAGTCGCATTAGATGGTGCATTAACAGCCAACGCCCGTCCTGCACTGCCTATCACTGCTAAAGTGTTTTTAGAGCATCGCGATAATGCCACTTATTTAAAACAATCTGCAGGGTTACGCCCCAACAGCAAAATGAGTCTATTTGTCTTAAATGACAATCAACTGTTAAAGCGGGAAGTCACCTTCGGCAACTTAACTCAAAACCAACTTATCATTGATCACGGCCTGCAAAGCGGCGACACTGTTGCCGTTAGCGATTTGCGTGATTATCAACAATTCTCAACGCTGAACCTAGTTCAATAAACCCAGTTCAGTAGCGCCTCAAGGAGCAAAAATATGACAACTACTCTAGTCACCATTGAAAACATCACCAAAAGCTACGCCAATAAACAAATAGAAACCAAGGCATTAAAAGGGGTATCTCTTACCATCAACCAAGGGGAGTTTGTCGCGATTACCGGGCCATCTGGCTGTGGTAAATCAACCCTGCTTTCCATCATGGGATTGATGGATACAGCAAGTAGTGGCAACTACACCATTAGCGGAATCGATACCCAACAGTTAAAAACAGATCAACGCACCGTGATCCGCAACAAACACATCGGCTTTGTTTTTCAGTCTTTTAACCTCATTGATGATATGACGGTATTTGACAATGTGGCATTGATTTTAGAACACCGCGGCACCGCAAAAGCGGAAATTAAACAACGGGTCGAGCAGGTATTAACGCAAGTCGACATGCTATCGCGTCAACATTATCAGCCGAATCAATTATCAGGTGGTCAGCAGCAACGAATTGCCATCGCTCGCGCCCTAGTAGGCAATCCAGACCTTATTCTCGTTGATGAACCAACCGGAAACCTCGATACCGTTAACGGCGATAAGGTAATGGCCCTATTAGAGAAACTTAACAAAGATGGCGCAACAATAGTGATGGTAACTCACGACAGTCGCTATGTGCGCTGTGCCAGTCGCCAAATTCAACTACTCGACGGCGAAATCATCACCGAAAAACAGTTAGAGGTGGTGGCATGAGTTTAGCGATAAAATCAATTAATCGCGGCTTTGCCCGCATCTTCAACCTGCCTCGGTTAAGCCTGTCATTAATAGTCGCGCTAGGCTCAACACTTGGCGCCGTTTTGTGTGTTGCCGCTATCAGCTCAGCATTAATGCTTAAGCCACTGCCGGGAGTGAGTAATGCGCATAATCTATATGATATTGAACTAGAAGTAACCTTTGGTGGTGCATTAAGCCTAGACTTTATAACCCCTCACGCGCTACATCACGCCAATCAGCATTTTAAAGATGTCGGTGAATGGACGGCAATCGATGCAGTTCAGGGTGATGTTTCAATCAACAATATCAACTATAAAATTACCACGTTAACCGCGCGTGATAATGCTCCTAAGGTACTAGGAAACAGCTTATTACTTGGCAAAAATATCACTACTCAAAACCTAGATTCTCATGTGTGGTTATCACAGTCATTATGGAAAAGTGCCTACAATGGCCTAGATAATGTCATTGGCAAATCGATTGTGATAGGTAATAAAACCTATCTTATCGGTGGCGTATTCGAAGACACCTTAGCCATCAATGGCGATCAGCAAGTATTGCCCCAGCAGCTTTGGTTCTTTAAAGACTACGCACAAGCAGCGCCGTTTAATAATGCCAGCAACATCGGTAGTGGCGCTCTTAAAAACGTTTTGTTAAAACCGTTTGATTCAAATACTAAATTGCCAACCGATGAAGAAATTATGGCGTGGTTTAACGGCTACGTAGATTACGAAATTTCAGTGCCTCATCTCAAAGACTTTATCAAGCAAATGCCAATGACATCGAGCATTACCGACTACCGCAAGAGCTTTTTAGACACTAACTACTATTTGGTAATAGCACTTGGTATCACGGCATTTGGCCTGTTAATCATGGCAACACTTAACCTGATTAATCTCTTTTTAAGCTATTACCAGAGCCGAACCAAAGAATTCGCAATGCAGCTAACTTTAGGAGCCAGTGCAAACAAATTACGCTGGTTAATGGTACTAGAGAATTTGCCAAGTTTTGCTTTGGCTGGCGTGTTAGGTACGCTATTGGGCAGTTGGCTAATTAAAGCCTTACCACTATTTACCAACAATAAATTGCCGTTGCTCAACAGTATTAGTATCGATGCGTTTACCGCAGCCTTATGCGTAACTTTAGTGACGGCATTAGCGGGACTCTTTGGCTTTATTTCCCTGACCCATATCGATAAAAAACAACTGCAAGCAAACCTTAGTAGCAGTGGTAAAGGCACCGCCGTCCAAACTAATCACACGGTTAGTCGCCTGCTGATGGTGCTGCAAATATCAATCGCCTCTTTGCTTTGCACCGGCTCAGTTATGTTGGCCAAACAGAGCTTTGACTATGTCTATGAAGATCTCGGTTTTACCCTCAAAGATACCCGTAATATAGAATTTGTAGTTAAAAATAAAGATTGGCTCAAAGCCATGACGGATGCACGAACAGAAAATAGAGATGTGCCAGAGTACCAGAGTTTTGTCGATTCGATTAAACGTGACCTCGAAACGCGTATTGCCGACAGCAAGGTGCTATTAGCAAACGAAGGCGGCATCTTAGGCGGGCATATTTCGTTGCGCTCGGAGCAAATGACAGACGACCCTAATCAGCAGGTCACTTATTCAGTAAAGCGTTACGATGCTGGCTATTTTGAAGCGATGGGCATTGCGGTACTCGCTGGCACTATTCCTTCGCAAGCTGACATATCAGATAACACACGACGTTATGTTGTTGGCGAGCGCTTTGCCAAAGAACTTTATCCCAACCAAGTATTTTCAGACATCATCGGCCAAGCATTCCCATTTGATGAAACACGTGTAGTGGGCGCGATTGTCGAGAAAACTGGATTTAAAAATTCACAGATCGCGCCGACGATTTATACGCCCTATCTCAATGTTATGGACAGAATGAGTTTCACGGTTGCCATCCCTGATGATGCAGCTATCGATTTCGAGCAATTAAAAGCTCACTTTGATAAAAACTATCCAGATATTCAATTAGATAACATCACGACTCTGACCGATATTTGGTTTGAAATGACCGCTCAAAAGCGATTGACCTTGTATATATTGATTGCAGTAACCCTATTAACTATTTTGCTCGCCGCTATTGGCATCAATGGCTTAACCTTAATGACAACCCACCAAAAGAAATATGAGCTAGCCATTCGCATGGCGACGGGCGCTAAACAAATGGCGCTTATTCGCTTTGTTCTTAAAGATGCCTTACCGCTGCTTATCGTAGGATTAATCTCTGGATTCCTATTGTCGGTATTTGGCTACGACTGGTTCAAAGAAAACCTGAGTTTATTACCTGATTTCAACTGGTTAACTTTAACTTTCTTAGATATTGGCCTGGTGATTGTTGTGCTATTATCAGTGCTTATCCCAACGTGGCGCGTGATCAGGCAAGATCCTCTCAGCGCCTTGCGACAAGAGTAGTTAATGAATAAAACACTATTAATCGCTGACGATGACGCCGATATTAGATTGGCGTTATCGCTGTTGTTTAGCGCCAATGGCTATCGCGTGATAGAAGCGGGCGATGAAAAATCGGTAATAACGAGCGCCTCGCGCCACAATCCCGATCTGATTTTACTCGACATGAATTTCTCTCGTGATACCACTAGTGGCCAAGAGGGACTCGCGTTAGTTGAGCAATTAAGCACTTTTAATATTCCCATCATATTAATGACAGCTTGGGGCTCAATCGAGCTAGCCGTCAAAGGTTTGCAGCTGGGTGCTGGCGATTTTATTGAAAAACCGTGGCAGAAAGAACGCTTACTCAACAGTGTTGAGCAGCAACTCAAACTCGGCCAACTCAGCAACCAAAACCGTGGTTACAAGCAGCTATTAAAGCCTACCCCAAGTAACTTATGGATCAGCCAAAGTTCATCAATGCAGCACGTCGATAACTTGGTCGCTCAAATATCGGCAACCGACGCCAACGTGCTCATTCTAGGTGAGAACGGCACGGGAAAATCACTACTGGCTAGACGCATTCATCAAGCGTCAAACCGTGCTAGCGAACCGATGGTGGAAGTGAACATGGGAGCAATCCCCGAATCATTGTTTGAGAGTGAGTTATTTGGCCATCAAAAAGGCGCTTTTACCGATGCTAAAGAATCGCGTATTGGCCGCTTTGAGCTCGCCAACAATGCCACCCTATTTTTAGATGAAATTGGCACCTTGCCAACAGCGTTGCAACCCAAGTTATTACGCGTTTTAGAAACTGGCGCTTTTGAAACGCTCGGTACTAGTAAAACTCAGCATACCAATGCGCGGATCATTAGCGCCACCAATGCCGACCTTAATGAACTGGTTGCTGCTGGCGAATTTAGACAAGATTTACTCTATCGCCTTAATACCTTTGTTATACAACTGCCACCACTGCGAGAACGTATTGACGATATCGCAGAACTCGCACTGGGCTTTATTACTCGCTTTACCCAAAAATATCAAAAAGGCGCTGTACAGTTATCACAAGATGCTCTTGCTAAACTCAATCGTCATCAATGGCCCGGCAATGTTCGCGAGCTACAACACGTGATAGAGCGTGCGGTATTACTGTGTCAAACTAAGGTTATTGAAGCAGAGCAAATCACCATCGATAACAACAATAACTCACTCCCTCAGCCAGTGAATGACTTATCGCTAGAGCGCAATGAAATATCACTTATTAATCAAGCGATGTCTCAGTCCCAAGGTCAAGTCGCCACTGCAGCCAAATTGCTGGGCATTTCCCGTAATTCTCTGTATAGACGTCTAGATAAATTTGAGATCAGCTATGAATTATGAGCGCCGACTTATCATCGCTTTGGTGACTATTTGCGGACTCATTTTAGGGCTCGCGTTAGCGCTAGCCTATGTTCTTGATTGGTCAGGTTTGGCAATGAGTACATTGCTATTCTGTTTATCAATTGCCCTAGCCTATGCAGCACAGCACTACTATCGCCATTGGCAACTCACGCTAATGAATTTAACCAGCTACACTCAACTACTGCGAGAAGGCACCAGTAATATTATTCCTATTGCCCAGCAACAAAGCGGTTTATATCAAGATCTGGTGCAAGAAATTGAACAACTAGCGACGCAACATCAACAAAATAGTCATCCATTGTTAGATATCGGCCATTTGATGGATGAGTGGCCAATGGCCATAGCAATTTTTGATGATAATAACGCGCTAATTTATAGAAACAATGCCTTGCTTAGCGTCTTGAAACGACCACTATTGGTTGGCAGTAACATCATCGACAGTGGCTTTATTATTGATAGTGCATCACATCGAATCAGTCACCCTAGCTTTGCCGACAATTGGCAATCGCAAACAATGACCTTTAATCGAGGCCAGCAACAATTAACGCTTTTTAGTGCCACCGATATTAGCCATCCGTTAAAAACACATGGCGATATTATCGAGCAAAATCTAATTCGCGTGTTTAGTCATGAGCTCAGAAATTCCCTTACGCCAATGGCATCGATGACTGATACCTTGCTATCGACCAATAACAGTTATGATGAACAAACAACGCTAGTACTTAATCGAATAAATCAAAGAAGTAATCACTTACTACAGTTTATAGCGAGCTATGCTGAATTATCTCAATTACCCGCAGCAGACCTCAATTGGTTTGACAGTGAATCGCTGATCAACGAAGCAAAGACGGTATTACCGGATGATGCCTCTGTCCTATTAAATGGAGAAAAACGCTGTTTTGGCGATCGCAGCTTACTTTCCATGGTATTAATCAACGTGTTTAAAAACGCGTTGCAAGCATCAACAAGCCAATTAGAAATTCAGGTGTCTATCTATGTAGAAGATGATATTCAATTTATTGAAATAATTGATAACGGTGAAGGTTTTCAAAATTTAAACAACGCTAACACGCCTTTTTATAGTACTAAACAAGATGGCAACGGCATTGGTTTAGCGCTGAGCCGACAGATTACGCAACAGCATCAGGGAACATTGTCATTGGCTAATAATGCTAACTCAAAAGGCGCGAAAGTGACTCTGCAATGGTCACTAGCCAGAGCAAAATAGCAGCACTAAAGTTTTATTGACCAACAAAAACACAGCAGTTATTCTTATTTAATATTCGATCACGCGCAGCGTGTTTAATAGAGTCAAGGATGATGCTGTGTTACTCAAGCACAAACTTTACACCAGTCTAATTGTGGCCACCCTATTGCCACTACTCATTTCTACGTTATTTTTTTCAACCAGCCTGCACGAGCTCATCAGTAAAAAGCTCGAAAAACAAGAGTTGCCGATTGCGCTGAGTAACGTTAAAAACGCCATCGAATGGCAGTTATCAGAACCTATTGCGACATCGCGAGCTATCGCGACTAACCTCTTTGTGAAGCAATGGATCCGCGATGGCGAATCGACACATTCCACCGAGCAATTCATCGATTACTTGAACAACGTTAAAATTACTGACGATGCCATCAGCGCATTCATCGTTTCAGACACATCTCAAAAATATTACTCTTATAGTGGTGAGATCCGCGAACTCACCTACCCGTCTGATAATTGGTTTACCGATTTTCTGGCCTCGAGTAAGCGCTATGAATTGGTATTTGATATTAATAAAGAAACGGGCAAGGCCAAGGTTTATGTTAACTACGTTGTTGAAATAGACGGTAATCGACGCGGATTAGCGGGGATATCCCATTCAGTAGGTTCGATGAATGAAATTATTAAACGTCAATCAATTGGTAACAACGGTATTGTCTATTTAGTGGATTCACTTGGAAAAATTAAACTACATCCCGATCAATCCTTAATCGGAGAGTCTATTTCCCTCAATAACATCATTTATGGTCTACAAACGAAAATCGAACGAGATGATAAGGTACTAATCGCATCAAGCATTCCACTAGAGTCTCTTGATTGGCATCTCGTCGCCGAGATACCAGAAGCTGAACTCTATGGCCCCATCGACGATGCTATCCGCAAAAACCTGTTCTTTGGTGGTGCAATTGCGCTTATTGGTATTATGCTAATCGTTATTTTCGTCAACCGCATGTTTAAACCTATTGAACAAATTACCTCTTCAGTATCATCACTCGCCACTAAGATTATTGGCAAACATTAAACTCAAATTTCAGACACAAAAAAAGCAGCTCGAAAGCTGCTTTTTTATCTAGGGCCTGTTGAACTTTCGAGGATGAATTTTGTGCAATTGACAAGGCTTTTTCGCAAGGCATGAGGAGCGACGCCTAGTTTACCTAGGCGAGCGACGAGAAACGCAGCGAAAATGTCTTGTCATTGCATCCGAAGGACAGCGTTTGTTCGTGATTTCTACGGCGTTATCGCCTGCTAGCTTAGCCCACTAAGCGTCGCAGGCTCTGCCTTGTATAAAACCCGAACAATTCGCTGCAAAAACCTTCACCAAAGATCAACAGGCCCTAGCAAATGCTAATTACTTTTTCTTAACCGCTTTTGGGTTAGGTAAGTCAGTAATAGAACCTTCGTAGATTTCAGCCGCCATACCGATTGACTCGTGTAGCGTTGGGTGAGCGTGGATAGTTAGACCGATGTCTTCAGCATCACAACCCATCTCGATTGCTAGGCCGATTTCACCTAGTAATTCACCAGCGTTTTCACCAACTAAAGCACCACCGATTACGCGATCTGTGTCTTTGTCGAAGATTAGCTTAGTCATACCGTCAGATACGTCTGATGCGATAGCACGGCCACTTGCAGCCCATGGGAACTTAGCAACTTCGAAGTTAATGCCTTGCTCTTTCGCTTCTTTCTCAGTTAAACCAACCCATGCAACTTCTGGGAAGGTGTATGCGATTGAAGGAATAACTTTAGGATCGAAGAAGTGGTTCTTACCAGCAATAACTTCAGCAGCAACGTGTGCTTCGTGCACTGCTTTATGAGCAAGCATTGGTTGACCAACAACGTCACCGATAGCGAAGATGTTTGGTACGTTAGTACGCATTTGCTTATCTACATTGATGAAACCACGCTCGTCAACGTTTACGCCAGCGCCTTCAGCACCGATGTTTTTACCGTTTGGTGTACGGCCGATAGCAACTAATACAGCGTCGTAACGGATTGGATCTGTTGGCGCTTTCTTGCCTTCAACAGAAACGTAGATACCGTCTTCTTTCGCTTCAACAGCAGTTACCTTAGTAGATAACATCATGTTGAAACGCTTCTTGTTTGCTTTAGTGTAAATGCGAACCATGTCAGCGTCTGCAGCTGGGATTACTTGGTCGAACATTTCTACTACGTCTACTTCACTACCTAGTGACTCGTAAACTGTACCCATTTCTAGACCGATGATACCACCGCCCATTACTAGTAATTTCTTAGGTACTTCTTCAAGTTTAAGCGCGTCAGTAGAGTTCCAGATGCGTGGATCTTCATGTGGAATGAATGGCAGTTCGATTGGACGAGAACCACAAGCAATAATTGCATTGTCGAAGTTAATCGTCGTTGTTTCTTCGCCTTCAACTTTTAGCGAGTTTGCGCTAGTGAAAGACGCGTTACCAACAACAGTCTTAACTTTACGCATTTTAGCCATACCAGCTAGACCACCAGTCAGTTGACCAACAACGCCTTCTTTGTAACCGCGGATCTTGTCTAGATCGATCGTTGGCTCACCAAAGCTAACACCGTGTGCGTCGATGTGCTTAGCTTCTTGAATTACTTTAGCAACGTGAAGCATTGCTTTTGATGGGATACAACCAACGTTTAAACAAACACCGCCTAGCGTTGAGTATTTTTCTACTAATACAACGTCTAAGCCTAAATCTGCCGCGCGGAACGCCGCTGAATAACCACCAGGGCCTGCGCCCAATACAACTACTTGAGTTTTGATTTCGTTGCTCATTTTCACCTCGATGTGTGTGCACCTGTACTCAATGTACAGGTGATAAGTGTCTTTTTAAGTCTGCGCAATTTTAACCAGCTACAACACTGATGTATAGCCAAATCGGCGACTTTGTTTCAATTAAAACAAAGCCGCTAGTCAGTAATGAAACTAGCGGCTTAGATTATTAAAGTACTAGACGACGAATGTCTGATAGCACCCCAGCTAAAGTTGCGCTAAAGCGCGCCGCTTCAGCACCGTCAATCACACGGTGATCGTATGACGTTGACAGTGGAACCATTAGGCGTGGTACGAACTCTTTACCGTTCCACTTAGGTTTCATTTCTGACTTAGAAACACCTAGGATACCCACTTCTGGCGCGTTAACGATTGGCGTAAACGCTGTGCCGCCGATACCGCCAAGGCTAGAGATAGTGAAACAACCACCTTGCATGTCAGCTGCCTTTAGCTTGCCGTCACGGGCTTTCTTAGAAATCTCGCCAAGTTCGCGTGATAACTCGTGAATACCTTTCTGGTCAACATCGCGAACAACAGGAACTACAAGACCGTTTGGCGTATCAACCGCGATACCGATGTGGAAGTATTTCTTAAGCACTAAGCTTTCGCCGTCATCGCTAAGTGACGCGTTAAACGTCGGATGGGCGGCTAGTGCTTTAGCCACAGCTTTCATGATGAATACTAATGGCGAAATCTTCAGACCAAGCTTTTGCTTTTCAGCAAGAACGTTTTGCTCTTTACGGAATACTTCAAGCTCGGTGATATCCGCTTCATCAAAATGCGTAACATGTGGAATAGTTACCCAGTTTTTGTGCAGGAATGGACCTGAAATCTTCTGGATACGCGATAGCTCTTTAACTTCAACTTCGCCGAATTTAGCGAAATCTACCGGCTTAGACTTAACCACTTCTAGGTAATTGCCATCGCCTGCCGGAGCAGCTGCTGAAGCAGAAGCTTTTGGCTTAGCAAGCTCAGCTTTAACGTAGTTTTGTACGTCTTCGCGCAATACGCGACCTTTACGGCCAGTGCCAGCAACTAGGGTTAAATCAACGCCGAATTCACGAGCGATACGACGTACCGACGGACTTGCGTGGGCAGTGCCTTTCGCTTCAACAGGTGCAGCTGCAACAGGTGCAGGCTTAGTTGGCGCAGGCGTCATAGGTGCTTGAGCAGCAGGAGCCGCTTGTGGCGCAGGTGCAGCAGCTGGCGCTTGTGCAGCAACTGTTTCGCCACCAGCAGTTTCGATCGTCGCGATAATAGTACCAGTTGCAACTTTACCGCCTGTCGCAATTTTCAGCTCTTTGATCACACCAGCAAATGGCGCTGGAACGTCCATCGTTGCTTTGTCAGTCTCAAGGGTAATTAGACCATCTTCTTCAGCAACAGTGTCACCAACGCTTACTAATACGTCGATAACGTCAACTTCACCGTCTTCGCCGATATCTGGAACAGCAACGTCTTTGATTGCTGGTGCAGCGGTAGCCACAGGTGCAGCAACAGGAGCGGCTTCAACAGCTGGTGCGGGAGTTGCTTCAACGGCAGGCGCAGCAGCTGGTGCTGCGCCTTCAGCTTCAAGAATAACGATTAATGAGCCTTCACCCACTTTATCGCCTACGGCAACCTTAACTTCTTTCACTGTACCAGCGAATGGTGCAGGAACGTCCATGGTTGCTTTGTCAGTCTCAAGGGTAATTAGACCGTCTTCTTCGGCAACAACATCGCCAACGCTCACTAATACTTCGATAACGTCAACTTCACCGTCTTCGCCGATATCTGGCACGTGAACTTCTTTCGCTTCACTTACTACTGCCGCAGCAGGCACGGCAACTGGCGCAGCTTCTACTACTGGTGCAGGAGCCGCTTGCTCAGCTGGAGCTGGCTCAGCAGCCGATGCAGATGCACCCGCTACAGCCATAGCGCCAAGGCGTGAACCTTCTGACACTTTATCGCCAACGCTTACGCTTAGCTCGCTAATAGTACCAGCGAAAGGCGCTGGAATGTCCATTGATGCTTTGTCAGATTCAACGGTAATAATCGCCGCTTCTTCTTCGATTGTGTCGCCAACGGCAACACAAATCTCAATAACTTCAACTTCTTCGCCGCCAACATCTGGGACTAGGATATCTTGTAAATCAGACATAATTTTGATCCTTATGCGTATAGCGGGTTAACTTTGTCGCCACTGATGTTAAAGCGCTCCATAGCACCTAACAACACTGACTGTTCAACTTTACCGCGTTTCACTAACTCAGATAGTGAAGCAACTACGATGTAAGATGCGTCAACTTCAAAGTGTGAACGTAAGTTAGCGCGGCTGTCACTGCGACCGAAACCGTCAGTACCTAATACCTTGTATGAACCAGGAATGTAAGCACGTACTTGCTCTGCAAATGACTTCATGTGGTCAGTTGAAGCAATAACTACGTTGTCTTCGTCTTTACCTAGTACTTCGGTAATGTAAGGTACTTTTGGCGCAGCCGTTGGGTTTAGCATGTTTTCACGCTCAACCGACTGACCGTCACGACCTAGTTCGTTAAACGAAGTTACGCTGTATAGCTCAGATGTTACGTTGTAGTCTGCCGCTAGAATATCTGCAGCTTTACGTACTTGCTCGAAGATAGAACCACAACCTAGTAATTTAACTGTGTTGTCGCCCCCTTTCACTGTCGCGAACGGGTAGATACCTTTAACAATACCTTCTTCAACGCCTTCTGGCATTGCAGGTTGTTGGTAGTTCTCGTTCAACGTCGTTAGGTAGTAGAAAATGTTCTCTTGTGCTTCACCGTACATGCGCTCGATACCGTTTTGTACGATAACCGCTAGCTCATAACCGTATGTTGGATCGTAAGATACACAGTTAGGAATAGTACCCGCTTGAATATGGCTGTGACCGTCTTGATGCTGTAGACCTTCACCGTTTAGCGTTGTACGACCTGACGTACCACCAACCATGAAACCACGTGCTTGCATATCACCTGCTGCCCAAGCCATGTCACCAATACGTTGGAAACCAAACATTGAGTAGTAGATGTAGAATGGGATCATCGGGCAATCGTTCACCGAGTATGACGTTGCCGCCGATACCCAAGAGCCCATTGCACCTAGCTCATTGATACCTTCTTGTAATACCTGACCGTTTTTATCTTCGCGGTAGTAAGCAACTTGATCGCGATCTTGCGGGATGTATTTTTGACCTTCGTGAGCGTAAATACCGATTTGACGGAACATACCTTCCATACCGAAAGTACGCGCTTCATCAGGAACGATAGGTACAACGCGCTTACCAATGCCCTTGTCTTTCACAAGTGCCGTCATTAAGCGAACCATAACCATAGTGGTTGAGATCTCACGCTCGCCGCTGCCTTTAGTGATAGCATCGAATGCATTTAGTTGAGGAATTTCTAACTTCTCAGTGAACGCAGGTAAACGTTTTGGCATTACACCGCCTAACTCATCACGACGCGCTTTCATGTAACGCATTTCAGCACTATCAGCTGGCGGACGGTAGTAAGGAATGTTTGGTAGCTCTTCGTCAGAAATTGGAATGTTGAAGCGATCGCGGAATTGCTTAAGCACTTCCAGATCCATCTTCTTAACACCGTGCGCGATGTTTTTGCCTTCTGCAGAATCACCCATGCCGTAACCTTTAACAGTCTTAGCAAGAATAACCGTTGGACGACCTTTAGTTTCTTGAGCTTTTTTGTAAGCCGCATAAACTTTTGCTGGATCGTGACCACCACGGTTTAAACGCCAGATGTCTTCATCTGTCATGTCTTTAACTAGCTCAGCAGTCTCAGGGTATTTACCGAAGAAATGCTCACGCGTGTAGGCGCCGCCTTTTTGCTTACAGTTTTGGTATTCGCCATCAACAGTCTCTTCCATTAATTGACGCAATTTACCTGATTTGTCTTTCGCTAGTAGTGGCTCCCAGTAACGACCCCAAATCACTTTAATAACTTCCCAGCCTGCGCCGCGGAATTCACCTTCAAGTTCTTGGATTACTTTGCTGTTACCACGTACAGGGCCGTCTAGACGCTGTAAGTTACAGTTGATGATGAAACATAGATTGTCTAAGCCTTCGCGTGCAGCAAGACCGATAGCACCTAGTGATTCTGGCTCATCACACTCACCGTCGCCCATGAAACAGTATACCGTTTGACCTGAACAATCTTTAATGCCGCGGTCTGTTAGGTATTTTAAGAAACGAGCTTGGTAAATCGCTTGGATTGGACCTAGACCCATAGATACCGTAGGGAACTGCCAGTATTCAGGCATTAATTTCGGGTGTGGGTATGAAGATAAACCGTCGTCAAAGGCTTCTTGACGGAAGTTGTCCATTTGCTCTTCAGTAAAGCGACCTTCTAGGAAAGAACGCGCGTAGATACCTGGTGAAATGTGACCTTGGAAGTATACTAAGTCACCGCCATCTTTGTCGTTTGGCGCTTTGAAGAAGTGGTTGAAACCAACATCATAAAGGGTCGCAGAAGATGCGAAACTTGAAATGTGACCACCTAGCTCTAAGTTTTTCTTAGATGCACGTAATACCATCGCTTGAGCATTCCAGCGGATCATAGAACGAATGTTACGCTCGATGTGCGGGTCGCCCGGCATGTGTGGTTCATTAACCGTGTCAATTGAGTTTAAGTAAGCAGTAGTGGCGGTGTATGGAAGGTGACCACCTTTGCGGCGGGCACTATCGATTAATTTTTCAAGAAGAAAATGAGCGCGCTCTGGCCCTTCTTCTTGTAACACTGAATCAAGTGATTCAATCCACTCTTGTGTCTCTAGCGGATCGATATCATGAAGATTGATGCCTGACATAATCTTATCCTTTATGGTTGTTTTGCCTTTCCCGTTTATATTGCGGCGGGACAACAAGGCGTTTTTTAATTTTGTTCACGCCTATTGTTAATAGCTATTAAGTAACAGTTATTAGGCGCTTCTACGTAAAAACCCCGCCATTAGGCAGGGTCGTTGTTCTGAATTCTTCGAAGGGCCCGCTGCACTCGCGAATCCTCTTGCCGCAATGACAATAATACATCTTCGATAAACGCCAGGTGGGCGTTTGAGGCACTACGCGCGCCTTCTGAATCACGCGAAACAATAGCTTCGATTAATGCACTGCGATGCTTATTACTCATCTCAACGCCTTTGTCGTGACGATAAAGCAGCGCTAAGTTTTGCTCGATATTCTGACGAATCAGCTCGCTCATGCTCAGTACCAGATGCAGCATAGCAACATTGTGTGACGCTTCTGCGATCACTTTATAAAGCTCGACAATGGCAGAGGCTTCACGCTCAATGCACTTCTCAGTTTGCGCCGCTGCAATATCTTGCTGACAAGCACGCAAACGCTCAAAGTCGGTTGCTGTACCACGAATCGCTGCGTAAAACGCTAACATGCCTTCGGTGGCATGACGAAACTCTAATAAGTCATATTGGTTTTCTGGATCTTGGGCAATCAACTCCAATACAGGATCGCTCAAACTTTGCCATAACTGCTCTTGTACATAAGTACCACCGCCCTGACGGCGATTGAGTAGTCCCTTAGCTTCCAATACCTGAATCGCTTCACGAATCGAAGGACGCGATACTTCAAATTGTTTCGCGAGATCTCGCTCCGACGGCAATTTCTCGCCCGGACGCAAGGTTCCTTCAAGGATCATAGTTTCAAGCGCCTGTACAATCGCATCTGAAAGTTTTGGCTGCCTGATTTTGCGATAGGTCATTTTTCCCTCTTATTATTCTTGCTTCAATCAATTGGTATTACCAATTAACCAAGGAGTGCAAAGTTAACAAATTTTGCGACTTTTGTCTAGCGAGGCATTAATAGGCAATTGAAATTTGGAAGAGGGTTCAAGGAAATGTATTGATGCATAAAAAAACCTCGATAAACATTGAGCCTATCGAGGTTTTCACTTAACGATGAATTATTAAATTTGACGCTTTTGTCTAATTATTTTTGTAAACACACGTTTGAAAACAATGGTAAGACCATTAAACACCTGTTTAAATCAAATAGCCAAAAATGGTCAAAAATGACATCACTACAACGAGTAATAACAAGGTGCGTTTAGCAAGGCTCACCAGACGACAGGTACTTTGCATACACACCCCTTCATCACCTTGCGACTTAGTCATTTGCTCTGCCGCCATTGCCACTTTACTGACGACATCATAGGCTGGCGCTTTGATATTAAGCGTTATACTCAACCACAGGTTAATGGCATTAGAAAAATTACCAACGAGCACATAAGCCAATGCAATAAGGCGAGCGGGAATCCAATCAAGTACAAACAAAACGCGTCTTATCCATGGCATTGGCGGCAATGTTCCCTTAAACGACAATAGCTCTAAACTGCGTAAGCTTGCGTAAAACACAATTGCGACGGGCCCGCCAATAATCATCATAAAGACGATGGCACAGTAAAATCGATAGTTAATCCATGCCAATTGGCGGCCAACGCGGGTGCCCAGCATGGTGACATCATCAACATCAATATCTTCAACATCCGCTAGCTCAGCAGCTAAGTGATAACTGCCTTGGGTATCACCTTTACACACCGACAATAGATAGCGCTTATATAACTCTCGGTAATGGACACACCCGATACACATTAACGCTAGTACCGTCCATAGCACCATCGACAGCAGCCCAAACATCACACCTTGTACCAAATTCAGCAGAAAATAAGTAAGTAGCGCAGGTAAAACACTCACCACTAACGCGAAGCTAATACTCGTCGGTTCGAGTATTTTACGAGTGCTATCGATGAACCCTAAATGTAGATGTTGAAACTGCCATTGTTTAGACAACGATGAAGTTCGTTCGATAATCAATGCTAGCAATAATGAAAAAAGCGCCATAAATTCGCCTAACCAGTTGAAGTTTGTTTAAGTAGTTAACGACAACAGTCTAACACGGCTATTTTTTCGCTAACATTGAAAAATAGCCCGACCAGTCAAAGGCTTGTCCCGGATCAGTTTTGCGGCCGGGAGCAATATTGCTATGCCCAGTGATGCACTCTTCCGCTACTGGATACTTGGCCATGATCGCTTTAGTTACCGACACTAACGCTCGATACTGCGCTTGGGTGTAAGCAAGTTCATCTGTGCCCTCTAATTCGATGCCAATTGAAAAATCATTACAATTGTCACGCCCCTTAAAATTAGAGACTCCCGCATGCCAAGCGCGATCGTTGAAAGACACAAACTGAATAACCTTACCATCACGCTCAATCAAACAATGTGCTGACACCGTTAGCCCTTCAAGATCTGCAAATGTTGGATGTGCCTTACAATCGAGCGTATTGATAAACAGTTGCTCGACATAACCAGTACCAAACTCACCAGCAGGTAAGCTGATATTGTGAATAACCAGTAAAGATATTTCACAGTCCTCTGGACGTTGGTTAAAGTTCGGTGATGGGCAATGACGTACGTCACCCAGCCAACCATTGATATCGACTTGTAACATAAAAGATTAATTCACTTAGAAATATTAAAAAGTAGTGTACACTAAAGCGCTCGATAGTTAATGACGCTTTTGATATGGAACGAACTGGAAAAATAATGTGGGTGATATTTTGGTGCCTTGTCTTGGCTGCCCTCACCTTCTATTTTAATGACAGTTTGAGCAAGAAATACAACCCGAATCAGATTGTAGAGTCTACAGGTAATGGCCAATCAATTGTCTTAAAACAAAATCGCCGTGGCCACTATGTTGCAAGCGGACTGATTAATGGCGAACCAGTAACCTTTCTACTCGACACTGGCGCAACATTAATTTCAATTCCTAGTCACCTTGCCAATCGACTGCAATTAAGCAAAGGACAAACCTATCCAATTTCTACCGCGAATGGCTCTATCAACGTTTTTGCCACACAAATCGACTCACTAGAGCTTGGAAGTTTGCGCTTTACCAATATTGAAGGCCACTTAAACCCCGGCATGGATGGCGATGTTATCTTATTGGGCATGAATGCGCTTAAGCATCTTGAATTACGTCAATCGAATAAGACACTTACGCTGACACTTCCTTAGAAATAAGTCACAGAGAATCTTCGCATTAATTTTATAGATGATTTAAAATCATCTCACGAAAATAAATCGAACGAACCAATGATGAATCAACAAGAAATCGAATTAGCCGTTACACAAGCGTTAAATGAAGACCTAGGTAATCTTAATTACACGGAAGGAGACATCACCGCCAATCTCATTCCTGAAGATAGTCAATCACAAGCCACTATTATTACTCGCGATGAGGCGATTTTCTGTGGCAAAGCTTGGGCAGATGAAGTGTTTAAACAATTAGGCGATTGCGTAACCATTGATTGGATAGTTGAAGACGGCGACAAAGTCACTCAAAACCAAGTGTTATGTAAATTAAGTGGCCCCACTCGTGTTTTACTTACCGGTGAACGTAGCGCACTGAACTTTATTCAAATGCTATCTGGCACGGCCACCACAGCTAATAAATACGTTGAGTTGATCAAACATACAAATACCAAGCTACTAGATACCCGTAAAACCATCCCTGGGCAGCGCAATGCACAAAAGTATGCGGTAACATGTGGTGGTGGCAATAACCACCGTATCGGTTTATTCGACGCCTATTTGATTAAAGAAAATCACATTATGGGATGCGGCGGGATCGACAATGCCATTAAACAAGCCCGTGATTTATATCCAATCAAAACTGTCGAAGTGGAAGTAGAAACATTAGACGAATTACAAGTAGCACTCGCTGCTGGAGCAGATATCATAATGATTGATAACTTTACCGTTGATATGATGAAGCAAGCGGTTGAGATAACCGATGGTCGAGCCAAACTCGAAGTGTCTGGTAATGTTAACGATAACACTATTGCAACATATGCCGAAACGGGCGTTGATTACGTTTCAGTGGGCGCTCTAACAAAACATGTACAAGCTATTGATTTATCGATGCGTTTAGTGAAATAACTTTAATATTAGATCAACTTAACTTAATAGCACTTTATTATGAAAACACTACTTTTGTAGTAGTTTTTATTAAAAAAAAATTGTTATTTAATGTTACAGGTGATAATTTTGAAGAGACTGTTATAGAGCGCTGCATGCCTTAGTAACAGGCCATAACAGTTCGCTGTTTTTAACAGTTTTGATAAACAAACTTAAAGTCTATTAAAACTTATTTACATAAGGAAAAATTATGAATTCGCAAAAAGGTTTTACCCTAATTGAATTAATGATTGTTGTTGCAATCATTGGTATTCTTGGTGCAGTTGCTGTACCACAGTATCAAACATACACATTACGCACTACTGCCGCTACGCAAGCAACGGCAGCGATTCGCCCATTACAAAATGCTATCTCAGAGTGGGCTGCTTTAAAGGGTGACTTACCTGAAGATTGGAGTGAACTAGCTAAAGTTGGATTAGTAAATAAATCGACTGGTGCAACAATCACCGCAGCAACAGAGCTAGCAACTGGAAACGTTGCTTCAGTAAACTGGGACGGAAGTGCAATTACAGTGACTTATACAGGAACTGATTCAAGTGAACTGGATACAAAAACATTAATAATTACCGCGTCAGTAAATGCAGTTGGTGCAGTTATTTATTATGTAGACGAAGGTACTGCTGGTGGTACAGTATTAGCACAATACCGTCCAACGCTAGGTGATATACCAGAATCAGGCGAAGGCGAAGGCGAAGGCGGCGAATAATAAGCCTTTTTCTCTTCATCTCTATAAAGCTCGGATTGTTCCGAGCTTTTTATTTAGTTTTATTTTTTAACATTTAAGATAGAATCAAATAAAAAGAAATATCATTAAATATCACAACAAGGAAACACGTGATGACTCCCTCCTTCCACAGTTTAACCAATACTCTTTTGCGCCACGAGTTATTAGACTTGGAAGTAATTAATTCTTCAGTTAAAAATGCCAGTAACGACGGCGTCCCATTGTTAACATATCTTGTTAACAGCAATCTAATAGACTCTAAAAAATTCGCAAATGTATGTAGTGTAGATCACGGCACCCCAATATTCGATTTAACGATTTTTGACGATAATCAATTACCTTCTGACCTTATGAACGAAAAACGGGTAATCAAGCACTCTGCTCTACCTCTTTTTGTGCGTGGAAGTCGTTTATACGTAGCTATGGGGGATCCTACTAATCAGACTGCTCTTGAAGAGTTTCAATTTAATGCAGGAATGCGTACCGAACCCATTCTTGTATGTGAAAAGCAACTGCAAGATAAAATAAAGAAAATATTCGAAACAGATTCAAGCGCTTTATCAGTTAGTGAATTTGACGAACAAGAACTAGCTAGCCTTGAACTCAGCGATCCTGAAAGTTCTTCTTCACAGGAAAGTGAGTTAGATACGGATGACCAACCCATCGTCATCTATATTAACAAGCTTCTAATGGATGCGATTCGAAAAGGAGCTTCTGATTTACATTTTGAACCCTATGAAAAAAACTATAGAGTTAGATTTCGTATCGATGGGATTTTGCACGAAATAGGTTCTCCGCCTGCGTATCTAGCATCTCGACTAGCTGCACGTTTAAAGGTCATGTCAAAGATGGACATTGCCGAGAAACGTGTGCCACAAGATGGACGTATAAAGCTAAAAATCTCGGCAAAGAAGTCAATCGATTTTCGTGTCAGCTCGTTGCCAACGCTGTTCGGCGAAAAAATAGTGTTACGTATTCTCGACTCTTCTATTGCTATGATGGGCATTGAGCAATTGGGTTACGAAGATGAACAGCGCGCACTGTATGAGGAGAACTTGCAACGCCCCCAAGGAATGATCTTAGTAACTGGTCCCACAGGCTCTGGAAAAACAGTTTCTCTTTATACCGGTCTTAACATTCTCAATACACCTGAGCGGAATATTTCAACTGCTGAAGATCCTGTTGAAATTAATTTAACAGGCGTTAATCAGGTTCACATAAATCCAAAAGCCGGACTAGACTTTTCTTCAGCATTAAAAGCGTTTTTACGCCAAGATCCCGATATAGTGATGGTAGGTGAAATTCGTGACTTAGAAACAGCAGAAATTGCTATTAAAGCAGCGCAAACTGGCCATTTAGTTTTATCCACTCTGCACACTAACTCTGCCGCTGAAACTATTACACGCCTTATGAATATGGGGGTTCCAGGTTATAATATAGCAAGCTCGGTGACTTTAATTATTGCACAACGTCTGGCTCGCCGGCTTTGTGTGCATTGTAAGGAACACGAAAATATTCCTCAGGAGCAGTTACTAAAGCTAGGATTTTCAAGCGACGAACTTGTAGATGATATAAAATTTTATATAGCGAAGGGTTGCGATAAGTGTTCCGGTGGGTATAAGGGGCGAGTAGGTATTTATGAAACAATGCCTATAACAGAATCTATCGGGCGTATTATTATGGAAGGTGGTAACTCTTTACAAATCGCAGATGCCGCGCGCGAGCAAGGCGTCAACTCTCTGCGAAGATCAGGATTAATTAAAGCACTGCAGGGTGTAACCAGTCTCGCGGAAGTGAACCGTGTAACTAGTTTTTAAGATAAACGGTACCCTTAATTTATGGCAAGCTCAAATTCAAATAAAAAAGTCACTGTTCATTCTTATCAATGGCAGGGGATCAACCGCAAGGGAGATCGTGTCAATGGTGAGTATAAAGGGACGAGTGAGAAAGATGTCAAAGAAAGCCTTAAAAGACAGGGCGTAAACCCGACAAAAATCAAGAAAAGACCGGAACCAATTCTTAAACTTGGCGCAGCTTATAAAATATTGCCGGTAGATATAGCAATGGTTTCTCGCCAATTAGCAACAATGCTTACTGCGGGAGTTCCTTTGGTTCAAAGCATGGGAATAGTTGCAGAAGGTCACGAAAAGCCAAAAGTTAGAGAATTATTAAATCAAATAAATAGCGATATACAATCGGGAGTTCCCGTTGCCGATGCCTTAAAACAACACCCTAAATATTTTGATGATTTATATTGTGATCTTGTAGCTGTGGGTGAACAATCAGGATCTCTTGATCAAGTTTTTGACCGCATAGCAACCTATAAAGAAAAAACTGAAGCGCTCAAATCAAAAATTAAGAAGGCGCTTTTATATCCTATTTCGGTAATAGTTGTCGCATTTTTTGTGACACTATTATTATTAATTTTTGTGGTACCACAATTTGAGTCCATATTTGCAGGATTTGGTGCAGAGCTCCCTGCTTTCACAGTCTTTGTTTTAGAAATTTCAGAGGTCGTTCAGAAATACTGGTACTTTATCATCGGTGGTCTATTCCTAGCGGGCTACCTATTCAAACAAGCGCATTTTAAATCGGAAGTAGTTCGGAATAATACCGACATATTTATTTTAAAAATTCCTATTATTGGTCCAATTATCCGAAAATCTTGCATCGCTAGATTTAGCCGTACTCTTGCAACTACTTTTACTGCGGGTGTGCCTTTGCTAGAAGGACTGGAATCGGCAGCGGGGTCTTCCGGCAACTTTATTTATAAAAAGGCGATACTAGAAGCAAGAAAGGATGTAGAGTCTGGACTAATGCTTAATATTGCAATTCGAGCATCGAATATTTTTCCTAATATGTTAGTTCAAATGATAATGATAGGCGAAGAGGCTGGCACTATAGACGACATGCTTAATAAAGTTGCAAATATTTACGAAATGGAAGTTGATGATGCAGTAGAAGGCCTAACTACTCTCGTTGAGCCCTTAATCATGGTTGTTATCGGTGGACTTGTTGGTTCATTAATTGTCGCTATGTATCTTCCTATTTTTGAAATGGGTAATATTGTTTAGTCTTTTAGAGTATTTCATGAATCAATTCGTTGTTTTGCTGCAACAGCAGCCGCTGTATTTTTACGGCCTTGTCTTTGTATTTAGCTTGCTGATAGGCAGCTTTTTAAATGTGGTTATTCACCGCTTACCTATCATGATGGAGCGCGCATTCAAAAACGAAGCGAAAGAATATTTCTCATTAGAAAACGCCGAAAGCCCATTAGATAAAAATCAAGACAATGAGATATTTAATTTAGCCGTGCCACGCTCGGCATGCCCGCAATGTAATCATCAAATTACCGCATTAGAAAATATTCCGGTGATTAGCTATCTAGTACTTAGGGGCAAATGCAGTGAGTGTAAAACGCCAATTTCCAAGCGCTATCCGTTTGTTGAATTTATCACTGCCCTATTATCTCTCGCTGTAGCCATGAAATTTGGCGTTAGCTGGCAAGCAATTGCAGCTATTGTACTAACCTACGCCTTAGTGACACTAACCTTTATCGATTTTGATACCATGCTACTTCCTGATAGCATCGTTCTGCCAATACTGTGGCTAGGGCTGTTTGCCAATACAGGCGGCTTGTTTACCGATCTTAATAGCGCCTTTTTCGGCGCTGTCGCAGGTTATTTGAGTTTATGGGCTGTCTATTGGAGCTTCAAGCTGCTAACCGGTAAAGAAGGTATGGGCTATGGCGATTTTAAACTGTTCGCGCTTATTGGTGCTTGGTTAGGCTGGCAATATCTCCCACTGACAATACTTTTATCTTCGGTGGTCGGTGCAATTATCGGCATTGCCTTGATGGTTAATCGTAATAAAGGCCGAGAGATGGCAATTCCTTTTGGGCCTTATCTCGCCATCGCGGGTTGGATAGCGCTAATGTGGGGCGAGCAAATCAATACTGCCTATCTCGGATATATGGGATTATGAGCCAGCTAATCATTGGGTTGACTGGTGGCATCGCCAGCGGTAAAACCACGGTTGCCGATATGTTCGCAACTTTGGGCGTTGATTTAGTTGATGCCGATATCGTTGCCAGAGAAGTGGTTGCTGTTGGCACACCTGCGCTCATTGACATCGAGCAACATTTCGGCGCTGGTGTTATTCAAGAAAATGGTGAGTTAGACCGCTCAGCACTACGCAATATAATCTTTAACGATGAAAACGAAAAACAATGGCTGAACAATCTTTTACACCCGTTAATTCGTCAAACCATCGTATCTCAGCTTAATGACTGTCGCTCCCCCTACTGTATCTTGGTAGCTCCCTTATTGTTAGAAAATAACATGCAAGGCATGGTCAATAGCGTTTTAGTCGTCGATGTAGATGTCGCAACGCAGATTTCCCGCACCATGGCGCGTGATGGTAGCTCACTTGAACAAGCTCGTGCCATTATCGCCTCACAAATCGATCGAGAGCAACGACTGAAAAGCGCCGATTATGTTATAAAAAACACAGGAATGATCAATAAGTTGACTAATGATGTAAAAAAATTGCATCATGAGTACTCAAAAATTGCACAGGAAGGATCCTGAGGCATTATTTTTAGAAAGTAACGATTCAGCATTCCCTAATAAAAAATAGAATTTACAATCAGATATAGGGGCGGATAAAGGCAGATTAAGCCGACTAGAATCGCTATTTTAACTGTTACGTTGCCATTATGTCAGAGACAATTATTTATGAGTATCCGCTGACGGAAAAGATCCGTTGTTACTTGCGGATCGAAAACCTCAGCGACCAATTGCTGAGTTACAAAGCAGTTCAACAACCTGAATTATTTAAACCCTTCTTTGGCTTATTGTTTTCGCTTGCCGAGCAATTTGATCGCGGCGAGTTAAAAAAAGAGCTTATCCGAGATCTCGATACTCAAAAACACTCCTTAAATCAGTGGCGTAATGAAGAGAATATCGATCAAGAACAATTGACTCTGCTAATTGATAAATTAGAAACCTTTAAAGCAGCTCAATCTCAGCCCAATAAACCGCAGCAAAATCTCTGTCAGGATCCATTGCTAGCTCAAATCAAAAACAAATCATCACTCCCAGGTGGTGGTAGCCCTTTTGATACGCCATTACTTCATTATTGGAACCACTTACCACAGCAGAAGAAAGAACAAGATATTGAACGTTGGTTAGCGCCTTTTGAGCAATCAATAGAAGCTATAAGACTCCTACTGCAATTAACAAGAGAATCTTCGTCCTACCAAGAAGTAACAGCTCGTGAAGGATTTTATCAAAATAGCTGTGAACAACTACAGCTACTGCGTATTAAGTTAATGGCTCATCAAGATCATTATCCAACGATTAGCGGCTATAAAAACCGCTATGCTGTTCGTTTTCAGTCATGGAATGATCACCCGGTGCAAGACGTCAAATTTCTACTTTCTTGTTGTTGATACTGACGTTATGATCTCCCTATTAATTGATATTTTAGAGAGTCATCATGACCGTAGTTAATTGTCCAACCTGTAGCAAAGAAGTTGTCTGGGCACCAAGTAGCGAATTTCGTCCTTTTTGTTCAAAGCGCTGCAAACTTATTGATTTAGGCGAGTGGGCGAGTGAATCTAACACCATAGAAGGCCCATCACTCACCGAGTCATTAACCTTTGACGAATTCGACCTGCCAATTAACGACGACCTATTCAGGCCAGACGAAGACTAAACCCTCCAGTGCTAACTCATTAACTCATCAATAATGGGTTGATTGGCGTCTGGAAATTCAAACTCTGGCAACTTAGCGACATCAACCCACTTTATTTCCTGCCCCTCAACGCCGTAAGCATTTCCGCTAAAGTCACTGACCCAATGAACGTGTAGACATACTTTTTTGTCACCATAATCGTGCTCGAGCATCATTTTAGGTTCAGTTGCATTAACAATTAACCCGACTTCTTCTTTAATTTCGCGGATCATCGCCTGCTCTACGGTTTCGTCTTGTTCAATCTTGCCGCCAGGAAACTCCCACTTTCCTCCTTGATGAAGGTGTTTATGGCGTAAAGCGAGTAACACTTGATGTTCGCTGTTTAAAATCACCGCCACCGCAACATTCACTGTTTTCATAAATATTAATTCTCAGAATAAAATTTCCGGGAATTATACCGATAATTATTGCTACAATCTCTGCCAAAATCTCACTCTATTACTATTTATGAATTCACCTTACATCAGTTATAGCGACACTCGATCTCTTTACCAAGGCGAAGAATCGCTACCGTTAATCATTGTTGATTCACCGTTATGTCGTGCGGTGATTTCACGCTATGGCGGGCAAATCTTAGAATTTCAAGCCAAAGATAAGCAACCTCTTCTTTGGCTAAGTAAGAAGGCGATATTCAAATCAGGTAAGGCTATTCGAGGCGGTATTCCGGTGTGTGCCCCTTGGTTTGGTAACCATCCAGATCATCAACTGAGTCATGGTTTTGCCCGAACCAGTATGTGGCATGAAGAATCTATAACAACGACGGAAGATAACAAAGTTACTATTACACTCGCCTTAATGGAAAACGAGCTGAGTCAGCAATATAACTATCATGACTTTGCTATCAAGGTCATCATTGAACTTAGCGATGAATTAAACCTAAACTTCGTCTTTGAGAATCGCAGCCGTAAATCTTTAGAATGTGAATGGGCGTTTCATAGCTATTTCGCAGTCAATAATGTGGAAGATATTTCAGTCGACGGCCTAGACGCTCAACATTATTTAGACAAAACCAAAGAAAACGCACTAGCTGTTTTAGATGGCCAACAAAGGTTTACCGAGGAGGTCGATCGCGCCTTCGTTACCGCCACTCAAACTCAACAAATCAACACGACGACACCTGTTATTATTGATGGTGACAATTGCCCAAGCGCCATTGTTTGGAATCCGGGTAAAGAGCTGGCCAGTCAAATGGCAGATGTGTGCGACTATCGCAATTTTGTGTGTGTAGAGCGCGGCGCTATCAGCGACAATAAATGGCAAATAGCACCGAACGAGTCAATCTCCGCTAGCATGCGAATTAGCTATTAATGCACTGTTCAACAAAGAGCTTGCTAAGACAATAAAATAGCTTGGCTGAGGAGCCATTGTGCGCCAAAGTAGGTGAGTAAAATTGCCCACTGCGCACCTCTAAACGGCTTTTTAAACTTATTCCAAGCCAGTACAGAGTCAGAGCAAGCAAAAACAACGGCGCCGATAAACAACGCGGCGCTCAAATAACTAGAGCCTTGCCAAAATAACTCCCCCGCCATCCAAACCATGGTAATAATGACACTGATATAAACGATAACAGGCAACTTTAAAGCGCCGAGATTAGGTAATAATAAACGATAAAACACCGCGGCAAATCCAATTAGAGATAGTGCCCACCACCAAGTAAGCTGCCAATCGAACAACTGATAAAAGGCCACGATATAGGCGATATGAGCGACTAAAAAACTGGCTAAGCCCTCGATAAAGCGATCTTTGGGAAGCATTAAAAACACGTCACCCATCAAGCTAAACAACAGTCCTACAAACATCGCTAATGCAAAGGTGTTGTTTGGCAGCCCTGCCCACACGATATAGCCGATGAGCAACAACATGGTAAATGGCTTAAAAATATAGTGTAAAGTGCGATTGTGAGGCTTATCGCCAACAATACTCATCACAGCGGAGCTAAGTACCGCGACATTAAATGCAGTTGCAAACATCTTCGGTTAATCCAATAAATTGACAAAACTAAGCACTAATTTAACCAGTTTCAGTAAAATTAGCGATGGCGTTTGGCGACAACTATCACCAGCGCTGTTCATAAATCATCCAGCGCCTTAAAATTTGCAGTTTTAATAGCGGTATTTCTTTAAAAAATGCTGATTGTTAGCTAAAGTGACAGGCAATAAAAAGAAAACTCTTCAGAGACTTATGGTTCATCTTTACAACCGCAAACAAACGTTAGAAAAACTACCTGCTGCATCCATCGACGCTAAAGATATCAGCGTAATTTTAAACGCTAAAGATTATCTGCAGCAGCTATTGACACTAATTGATAATGCACAGTCTCGAATCTACATTACAGTGTTATATCTCGAAGATGACGAAGCTGGCCGCCTTGTGGTTAAGCACTTGACCGAAGCTAAAGAGAGAGTACCTAGTTTAGACATCAAGGTTTTTGTTGATTTCCATCGTGCTAGACGTGGCTTAATCGGCCAAAAGGACAGCGAAGGTAATGCGGCGTTTTATCGTGAAATTGACGAGAAATATCCAGACTTTATTCAGTTTTATGGGGTTGCGGTTAAACAAAAAGAGCTCTTTGGTGTATTGCATCTCAAAGGTATAGTCATCGACGATACACTAGCCTATACCGGCGCTAGTATTAACAACATTTATCTGCACTACGGCGAGCGTTACCGTTATGATCGTTATTGCTTACTAGACAATAAAGCCCTAGCAGATAGCTTTGTTGAATATCTCCAACATGCCCTTATTCCAAGCGAGGGAGTTCACCTACTAGGACGTCATCCACTGAATTTGGATAACAAATTTAAAAAGCAAGTCGCCAGACAGCACAAACAACTATGTAAGCGTAAATATCACCTAGCGGGTTGCAACAAAGATGATGCTATTACAATTACGCCACTAATTGGCCTAGGGAAACGCAATAATCAGCTCAATAAAGTGATTCATGAGCAGATGCTGCAAACACAAAAATCACTAGTGCTATATACCCCTTATTTTAATCTACCTAGTGTATTAAAGCGCGACATCAGCAAGCTATTACGCAAAGGTATTAACATTGAAATAGTGGTTGGCGACAAGCGCGCTAGTGATTTCTTTATCCCGGAAGATCAAGAATTTAGTAAAATAGGTTTGGTGCCATACCTCTACGAAACATCATTGCGTCAGTTTGTGAAACGCCATCAACCGTCAATTGACAGCGGACTATTAACTGTTCGTCTTTGGCAGCATGACGCCAATTCATTCCATTTAAAGGGCATGCAAGTAGATAAACGCTACCACCTTCTCACGGGCAACAATCTAAACCCACGAGCTTGGCGTCTCGACATTGAAAATGGTTTGATGATTGATGATAAGAACCAGCAACTAAGTGAAATGTTTGATAATGAACATCAAAAGATCATTGAACACACGTCAGTTATCAAGTCATGGCAAGAAATCGATGCACTTGAAGACTACCCACCTTTAGTCAAAAAGTGGCTAGGTCGACTTAGAAAAACCAACCTAGACATGCTGTTCAAGCAATATATGTAATATTGCTGAAGCGCCAAAGAAATTAACCATTTTGGCGCTTTTTAAATCCCAATGGGCTTTTAAAGAAATTACGGCTCGACGCGACAAGATGATTCCAACGTCCTAACAGTTTCTTTTGATAAGCAGTTTCAGTGTCTAGCGCAGACTTGTCGTCGCTAACCCAAGTATCATTAAGCAACTTTTTACCATACATCACCGCATCTGGTGAACGGGTTGATAATTGTTTTGCAAACTCCAACGCATCGGCTAACGGATCGTCACATATTTTCGTAATTAGCCCATATTCAAGTGCTTGCGGCGCTTCAAATATTCGTCCTGTCATCACTAAATCTTTAGCGATATCGATTCGCGTTAATTCGCGCAACGTGACGCTCAAACTCATATCGGGAATCAGGCCCCATTTTGCTTCCATAATAGAAAAACGACAATCCGCCGTTGAGTATCTAAAATCAGCACCTAGCGCTATTTGCATACCGCCCCCAAAACAACTGCCATGTGTTACTGCAATGACAGGAACGGGTAAACTGCGCCATAAATAGCCAACGTCTTGCGCCAAGTTTGACACCTCTCCGTCTTCTTTCTTAAGCAGCGTATGAGCATTGAGTGGATTTTTCAGCACGGATACCATATCGAGTCCAGCGCAAAATCCTTTGCCATTGCCTTTTAAAATCACAGCGCGAATAGACTTATTCTCTTTGAGTTCGGCAACAGCAGAAGTAATACCGTCAAACATCGCCATATCAAGTGCATTGTATTTTTCACCGCGATTAAGGCTGACAATAGCAATGCCATCTTGATAGTCGATTACAACTCTCGGTTCCATACCCATTCCTCTAATTATTGTTATTAGCGTGTTATTTAACCACAACTAGAAAATTAAACTAGTGTTTGATTGGTGTAAACGTATTTTAGGATGAAACACAGATTTCAGGGCGAGACACAGACAATAAAAAAGGCTGCATAAAAATGCAGCCTCTTTAAGCTATAAGTCTCAGTTGTAAATCAACTTAGCCAATCGTAATACGGCTAAACTTACGCTTGCCAACTTGAACAACGAAAGTGCCGCCTGACTCAAGCTCTTGCTTGTTATCTTCACACTTAACGCCATCAATCTTAACCGCGCCTTGTTTGATCATGCGATTTGCTTCAGACGTACTAGCTACTAAACCCGCTTCTTTTAACAAGTTAGCCATTGGCAATACACCAAGCGTTAATTCAGGCATTTCATCTGGGATTTTGCCCTTTTGGAAACGCTCTGTGAACTCTTTATGTGCATTCTCAGCATCTTGCTCAGTGTGGAAGCGAGCAATGATCTCTTTCGCCAGCGCAATTTTAACGTCGCGAGGATTAGCGCCGTTGGCAATATCTGTTTTGAACTGCTCGATTTCAGCGATAGGTCTGAAGCTTAATAGCTCGTAGTAACGCCACATTAATTCATCAGAAATTGACATGATTTTACCAAACATTTCTGACGGTGGCTCATTGATACCAATGTAGTTATTAGCCGATTTAGACATTTTCTTCACGCCGTCTAAACCTTCTAACAATGGCATCATCACAACACATTGCGGCGATTGGCCATTGGCTTTTTGCAGCTCACGGCCCATCAATAAGTTGAATTTTTGATCCGTACCACCAAGCTCAACATCGGTTTTCATTGCAACGGAATCATAACCTTGTAACAACGGATATAAAAACTCGTGAATAGCGATTGGTTGACCACCGTTATAACGCTTTTTAAAGTCGTCGCGCTCAAGCATACGGGCAACAGTTTGGTTGGCAGCTAACTTGATCATACCAACAGCACCCAACTCTTCTAACCAAGTCGAGTTAAAAGCAATTTTTGTTTTTTCAGGATCTAAGATCTTAAACACTTGATCAGTGTATGACTTAGCGTTTTCTAACACTTGCTCTTTAGTCAGTGGTGGACGAGTCGCATTTTTTCCAGTTGGATCACCAACCATTGCGGTAAAATCGCCAATTAAGAAAGTTACTTCATGCCCCAATTGCTGAAATTGACGCATCTTGTTTAAAATTACCGTGTGACCAAGATGAATATCTGGCGCGGTAGGATCGGCGCCTAATTTAATTTGCAGTGGACGACCGAGTTTAAGTTTTTCAATTAATTCTTCTTCGACAAGAATTTCATCTGCACCGCGTTTAATTTCGCTCAGTGCATCAGCTACCTGTGACATCCACAGCTCTCCTACAATGGTGAAAAAGCCCGAGTTGATGAGAAAAATCAACAAATATGCAACAAATCACTGAGATCGCGGCTTAAAATAAGGCTTATAGGTTTAAGGATATAAATAAAGCTGGTAATCTTACTCGATTAGCGATGGAAAATGAACTTATAAGCTACTAAAAATCGTTTTCTGTCTGAGAAATTGCTTAAGTTAAAATTTTTAGATTATGACTCACATATATCATCAACTTCCCCGTCGTCATAAACAGCTTTTACTCGCTGTATCTGTAGTGACCGCAATACTTTTTCTGTTGCCAAGTGATGATGCACAAGCCTCCCGTTCTGATGCCAAAGACACAACATTAAAAGTTGCTCAGCGTTATGAAGTCGCGATCAATGGCGACAAAAAATCACTGGTTGCCGTAAACAAACCACAGGCAACAACCGAAAATAGCACGCAGAAACTCACGCCATCAAACACAACGCCAGTTAAGGTTCACACAGCAGGAACGGAATCAACCACTATTTCGCAGCAGCAAGTTGACGCTATTGTAGAAGAAACTAAGGTTCCTACGTTGCAATGGCAAAGTGTGAAAGTGAAATCAGGTGATAGCCTAGCCCTTATATTTGACCGCGCAGGTTTTAGCCCGCGTACCCTGCACAATATCACCACGGTTGGCAAAGCAACGAAAGCCCTCAAAAAAATTATGCCCGGGCAAATTATTAAATTCGGTGCCGATAGCGATGGAAAACTGCAAGAGCTGCGTTATCAACAAGACATTGTAACAACCTTAGTGGTGACCGCTGCTGAGAAAGGTTTTGAAGCCACCACAGAAAAACGTGAACTGGAAACCCGTGAAAAACTAGCAAGCGCAGTGATCGAAACCAACTTCTGGAATGCAGGGATCAGCGCAGGCCTAGAGCCAAATGTGATTATGAATCTGGCCAACATCTTTGGTTGGGACATTGATTTTGGGTTAGATATTCGCAAAGGCGACCACTTTAATATCATCTATGAAACCAAGTTTTTGGACGGTGAAGAAGTAAAAACCGGTCAAATTATTGCCGCAGAATTTGTTAACCAAGGGGAAAGCTATCAAGCGATTCGTCATACCGATGGCGAGTACTACTCAGCATCTGGACGCAGTATGCGCAAAGCGTTTTTGCGCGCGCCAGTTAACTTTAAATATATTAGCTCTAACTTCAATCCTCGTCGTTTGCACCCTGTTACAGGACGAGTAAAAGCACATAACGGCATTGACTATGCCGCGAGACGCGGTACGCCGGTGATGGCATCAGGATCAGGTACCGTCATCGCCTCAAGTTACAACAAATACAATGGTAATTATGTATTTATTAAACATGGTGAAAGCTACGTCACTAAGTATCTCCATTTGCACAAAAAGTCCGTTAAAAAAGGACAACGTGTTAAACAAGGTCAAAAGATTGGTACAGTAGGCGCAACAGGCCGTGTAACCGGTGTGCATTTACATTATGAGTTTCTAGTTAATGGCGTACACCGCAATCCAAGAACGGTTAAATTGCCCAAATCGCAACCGATTGCTAAGAAAGAAAAAGCGGCTTTCCTCGCCATTGCACAAAAACGTATGGCACAGCTAGAAACCAATAAGCGTATTATGTTGGCGAGTAATCAGGATAATTAAGTGAGTGCACAGCTGTATATTGGTTTAATGTCTGGCACTAGCATGGATGGTGTCGATGCGGTACTAGTGGACTTTAGTGGTGAGCAACCACGTGTAATAGCCACCCATGAAGAGCCAATTCCAGAGCATTTACATAGCAATTTACATCGCCTCGCCGATCCGAAAACAGGTGATATTAACTTACTAGGCGAATGCGATCGCGCTTGCGGTGAGCTGTTTGCAACAGCGGTTAATAACTTGCTATCTCACGCCGATATTGATGCTAGCTCAGTGACCGCCATAGGTTCACACGGGCAAACCGTGCGTCATATGCCTAATCTCCCCTACCCATTTTCACTGCAAATAGGCGATGCAAGTACCATCGCGGTACAAACCAATATCGATACTATCGCCGATTTTAGGCGCAAAGACATCGCGCTAGGTGGTCAGGGGGCACCACTAGTTCCGGCATTTCATCGGGCTATTTTTAACAGTGAAAAAGATCGTGTCATTCTCAATATCGGCGGTATTGCCAATATAACTTGGCTAGGAAAATCAGGTGAAACTACTGGCTTTGATACAGGGCCTGGCAATACCTTACTCGATTTATGGTATAGCCAGCATCACGATGGCCACTATGATGCCAATGGCGCTTGGGGTGCAACAGGAGCAGTTAATCAAGCATTGCTTGATAGAATGTTAGCGCATCCCTATTTTGTCATGCCGGCCCCTAAAAGCACAGGCCGCGAGTTATTCAACATTTCTTGGCTCAATCAGCATCTGAGTCACTTTCCAGCCATTGCAGCACAAGACGTACAGGCAACACTCGCCGAGCTTACTGCAATATCAATAACTTCCGAAATTAAAAAACTATCACATAATGCCGACGTCTTTGTTTGTGGCGGCGGGCTTTTTAACACTGATTTAATCGCCAAATTGCAAGCTAGACTGCCTAATTCGAATATTAGCTCTACCGCAGACTTGGGTATCGATGCCCAGTGGGTAGAAGCCATTGCCTTTGCATGGCTAGCTTATTGCTTTAAAAATGGCATTACCAGTAATTTACCCGCAGTAACTGGCGCCAATAAAGCGGCAATTTTAGGTTGCTTACACCCGGCAAAATAGTGCCACAGTGTCAATTTTTTGCCTCCACAAAAAACATAAAACCTTATTATTCATAAGGTTATATCTTACACTTTTTGTTTCAGGCAAAAAAAAAGAGCCGAAGCTCTCTTTTTGAATTCTATGAAGACTCAAGTTTTAGAACTTGATTTTACGCCAGATTTTTGAGCCTTGTGCATCTTTCTTAGCAGTTTCAACTGGATTGAACTCAGTACGGCGCCAGTCATTAGACTTTTTAACATCTTTATCTGCTGTTTCTACTTTTACAGCGTCAGTACGGAATACCGCAGTGCTGTCCATTGAAGTTGCAGCCATTGCTGAACCTGCTACCAAAGATAAAACTAAAGTTGATGCTAATACTAATGATTTCATAGTTAACTCCTAGTTAAGTTAGTTAAATGTCAATTTTTTGTAATTACATTTAACTACTTGCCAGTAGCGTGCCAGAATGTAGTATTAACTCTAAATTGAACTCAAATACTTACTGCCCACTTGTTGCTTTAACAAATACGACGTGAAATCTTGCTCAGATAGTGGGCGGCTGTAATAGTACCCTTGAATCGTTTCACAATTTAATTGCTTAAGAGCGGCAATTTGATCGCCTTCTTCAACCCCTTCAGCAACAACAGATACGTCCATGTTATGGGCTATTGAAATAATAGATGCCACCATATGACGATCACTTCGCTCACTACTTAGATCATCAATAAAGGCCTTATCAATTTTTAATGTGTGAATTGGGAAACGACGTAAGTAACTCAATGAAGAATAGCCTGTACCAAAATCATCAAGCGCTAAATGAATGCCTTTATCTACCAGCTTTTGCATAGTGGTGATCGCCAGCTCGGGATCTTCAATAACAGTACCTTCGGTAATTTCAAGCTCGAGGTTAGCTAAAGGCAGCTGGGTGCACTCCAATATGTGGTCAATTCGTTGTAACAGATCCTCTTGGGAGAACTGCTTAGCAGCGAGATTTACTGCTACCCTGCCATTAAAGAGGCCACTCTTACGCCATTGCTGCGTGGCATAGCATGCTTTATCTAAAACTTTTTCACCAATGGCTATGACAAGACCAGTATCCTCGGCAATAGGAATAAACTCTGATGGGCTTATCATGCCTAGCTCAGGGTGTACTAAACGCACTAGCGCCTCCATCCCCATGATTGTTTCGGTTTCTAAGTCAATCTTCGGCTGATAATAAACTTCGAACCAATCATTCTTGAGTGCCTGCCGTATCATGCCTTCTATTTGCAGGCGTCTAACCGCAGATTCATTCATTGAGGAGTTAAACAATTGATAGCTAAAGCCCGATTCAGATTTAGCGTGATACATTGCCGTATCAGCACTTTGCAACATGCTTTCAGTGGTCTCGCCATCATTTGGATAAATGGCGACACCAATACTGCAGTTCATTACCAAACTTTCACCGTTTAACTCAAATGGGTTTTGCATGACCCCTTCGATATCATAAAGTACCTGGGTAATCATGCTGATATCGTTGATATCTTCAAGCAACAACGCAAACTCATCGCCACCTAATCGACACAGTAAATGCTGACAATTAATCTGTGTATCGATGCGCTCGCTGATCATACACAACAATTTATCGCCTTCATCATGCCCCATCGAATCATTGATCTTCTTAAAGTTATCGACGTCCATCGTCAATAAAGCATGCGGCTCTTTGCGACGAATCAGATTGCGATGAGCATATTGAAAATACGAACGATTTGGCAATTGTGTTAGCGGATCGATGTTGGATAGGTCACGCAATTCTTGCTCAGTTTGTTTACGTTGCGTGATGTCAGAAAAAGCTGCCACATAATGACTAATTTCATTGTCATTATCACGCATCGGATTGAGGTGTAATTCAATTGAATAAATCTCACCATTAGGCTTGGTTGCTTTTGCTTCACCATTCCACGCCAAGCCTTTTGTTAGCTGCGCTTTAATTACAGCTGCAATACCGCCGTGATAAGTAGCAAAGATACGCTGATTATTCAGTACTTGTTGCGGAGTTAACCCTGTAATTTGCTCAAAGGCATCGTTAACGTCGACAATATTGAAGTCCAAATCCATTACATAAATGGCGTCGGAAATCGTCGACATAACGTTTGCCTGCATATTGAGGCGTGCTTCTGCATTTTTTAGAAGGTTGATATCGCGAATATTTCCCGACATACGCAGTGGCTTGCCATCTTGCGATCGCTCAACGACCTTAGCACGGTCAACAATCCACACCCACGCATCTTCATTGTGACGCTTGATTCGATAGCTTGCCTCGAAAAATTCCGATTCATCTGCCAAGTGTGCAGCAAGGCGAGCAGACACTTTCTCACGATCTTTAGGGTGAATTTTAGCGAGATCTTTCTCAGCCAAACCAGGGTAGTCAAACTGTTGCCAGTGCTCACTGTGATAAACGTGGTTGTTAACAATATCCCAGTCCCACATTAAATCACCACTCCCCCACAGTGATAACTCAAGTCGCTTCGCTGCATGCTGGATTTCTCTGGCAGCGCGTTTACGTTGATTAATGATATTTAACACTGTCATCACCAATGCCACGCACAATAATCCATAAAGCGCTAAAGCTATTGGCGACAACCAAAATGGAGGTAGAACAATCACTTTAAGGCTATTCGTTGCCAGCACTTCATTTGTGCTTGCATCAAGCGCTCTTACGACAAATTGATAAGTTCCAGATTCGAGACTGGTATAGGTAGAAGTTCGGCTCTTTTTACCCTTGAGCCAAGCGTCATCGATGTCGATAAGTTTATATTGGTATTTTACTTTTTGCGGCTGTGGGTAATTGATTAGATTATAAGTAATCTCAAAAGGATAATCAGAATATTCAAGGGTAACTTTATCTGTTGTTAGAATAGAGCGTTGTAGCTTGACATTACCTTCAACTTCTTCGCCGATTTCTACGGGGTTATTAAACACCGTAAAATCGGTAAACAATAATTGAGCACCAGCAATTTCTTCATCACTTCGTTTATTTGTATCGAAGTAACTGACACCTTTTGAGCCGCCAAATAAAACAACATCTGAAGTCGTTTTCAAGGCGCTATTATCGTTAAAATCTACGCCACCTATGCCGTCTGAAACATCGTATTGATAAACAGCCAATTGCTTATTAAGTTTAAGCACGCCTTTATCTGTCGACATCCATACATTGCCATTGGCTCCCATAAAGGCGGAATATATCGTTCTATTAAGCAGCTTCTCATAAGAATAATGTGCCACGACCTTACTTAAACCGTAATCAAACTTATACACACCACTATCACCAGTGCTAACTATTACCTCATTTCCACCTTCAGACACATAGCTGATCCGTTTGCCTGACAATTCAACGACTTCTCGTGACAAGCCGCTATTTAAGTCAAACACGTAAAAGCCATTCAATGTCCCGACATACAGCCTGCTGCCTACTCTCTTTAACGTTGTAATATATGGCAAGACATCTTTGCCAAATGACATGCTTTCCACAGCGGCAGAGTTGCCTTCGCCTGTGACATCGATTCTAAATAATCCTTTTCCCCAAGACGAAGCATAAACATAAGTAACATCACTCGCTAGATAGGCAACTTCTATATCCAACAACTGCTCTTGCTTTTGTAACGCATCTTTATCATTCAGCGTATAACGAAAAAGCCCTTCGTTAGAGCCAATAAATAAAGAATTATTTGTATAGGAAAGCGATTTAATACCATCAATACCTGATTCATAGAATTTGGCAGTATTGGCTTTGAAATCAAAACGTGAAAGTAGTGATGCATTACTAGCAACCCATACGTTTGATAGCTCATCTTCCACAATGGACCAAACAACGTCGTCACTCAACATATCTTGAGCTAAAGAAAGGTGACTAAAAAGCTGATTTTTCTTTAAATAATGTCCCAAGCCACTTTGTAAAGTACCAAACCACAAATTCTCATTACGGTCACTGATGATAGAAAAAATTTGATTTGATTGGGCATATATTCCATTAACGGTTAAACGACTATTAACCTCGTTAAATTGATACAAGCCTTGTTCTGATGAAACCCACAAACTATTATCTTTGTCCAAAACGCCTCTCATCAGCTTATTCGCTGAATCTTGTGGTGCTTCGTAAAGCTTTGTGAGCCGCTCGTGCTTATACTGATAGATGTCGCGATCGCGAATAATCAAGATTCGTCCACTGGTTGGGATAAACTGATTAATTCGACTGTCCGTCAGCATAACACCCGTCGGATTGTCTTCAGACAGCTTGTGTAAATTGTTAAGCAAAGGGTCAACGATATAATTTTCACCACGATCGGTAGATAACCAAACAAAGCCTTTTTCATCTTGGAAAATAGTACGGACTTCTTTCAATGGGAATGGCTTTTCTTGTAATTTAAAATTAAGTTTTTCAAACGACTTATTTACCAAATCAAATAAATACAGCGTATCACTAGCGCCAATCCAATAGCGGTTTTGACTGTCTTCGAAAATACTCCAGATATGTTCGTCAGCCAGCCCGCGCTCAAAGAATGATTCAAACTTTTCCAAGTCAGGTTGATACAAATTCAAACCTGTTTCAGTACCAACCCATAATTGCTGCTTCGAGTCGATATACAGCGAGGTAATAAATGCGCCGGATAATCCACTGTTAGCAGGGGTAAAATGCTTGAAGTTTTCGCCGTCGAATCTAAACACTCCCGTCGGTGTACCCAGCCAAATAAAGCCTAATTTATCTTCAACAATATAAATAACAGTAACTTGGTCAAGCCCTTGCGCTTTGGTGTAGTAATTAAATTTCGTTGTTAATTTAATTTGCCTTTCGTCTGAAATGGACTGAGCAGCTGAAAAGAATGAAAGAAAAGTAGAGAGAAGAATCGCAAAGCAAATAAAATGTCGAAGAATTGGATACATAAAGTAACAGCCCAAAGTCAAAGCTCGCCGCTTAGTAAAATAGTTTTATTTTCTTATCAAAAATAATCCTTTATAGATAGAAAATACAAGTTAACAAAACAAATTAATAATTGCTATTAAAAGCCAGTTCAATTGGCAAGTTTGTTAATATACTAGGGGAAGATGGGAATGAGAAGAGTTTAAATAGCGTTTAAAATTAAACGCTATTTAATTAGGCTGATTTAATCGTTATTACTGTGGATTAGCGACAATATCCAGCTCTACACGACGGTTCGCTTGACGACCTTGCGCTGTTTCATTAGATGCGATTGGCATCGATGAACCAAAACCGCGACTCATTAAACGGCCCGCATTAATTCCACGCTGTTGAAGATATCCCGCAACAGACTGAGCGCGGTTAGCCGATAACGTTTGGTTAAATGAGGCATTGCCTGTGCTATCGGCGTGACCAGCTACCATCAAGCGTGTGTCTTTGAACTTAGCTAATACGCGGGCAACACCGTCTAACGTATTGTAAAAGTTCGGGCTAATGTCATATTTACCTGTCTTAAAAGTAATATTGCCCGGCATAATTAAGCGAATCTTATCGCCATCTCGCTGAACTTGAACACCTGTGCCTTGCATTTCTTTGCGAATTTCAGCTTCTTGTGAGTCCATGTAGGCACCGATACCGGCACCAATAGCACCACAACCCAAACCAGCGTTACGAGCGTGTTTACTATTCTTTTTCGAACCAATCAATGCACAAACAACAGCAGCGCCCAGTCCATAAGTTGTTGCTTTGTTGGTACGGCTTTCACCTGTATATGGGTCAACAGTCTGACAAGCACCTAAAGTTAATGTGGCAGATGCAACGATTACCGCCGTGAGTTTTTTAGTCATTGATTTCATAAATAATTCCAATTTAAGGGAGAGCTTCGCGATGCATTATAGCTTAATTAGCTTTGCTGAATGCAGCCTAAATACGTTACTTTTCAATTCTTTTCATTAGATGTCATTTAGCACCATATTTTATAGGTTCATGAGTAGACAATACCTCAATTTCATCGCCTACTTTAATCATTCCCGAGTTAACAGCAATTAGATTTTCACCGAACATTAAGCGGCCTTTAGGATCTGCACGAAACTGTTTCAGGGTTGCTAGCGGCTCTCTATTTTTTCTAAATGAGTAATCATCAAAATTCACCGTTGTCATCACACAGCGCTCACACGGCTTTACAAATTTAAACTCCACTTCACCGATTCGGACCCGCTGCCATGTATCCTCAACGAAGCCCATCTCGCCGTCGAAAACCAAATTTGTCCTAAATTGATCCATAATAGAGTCTTCAGTCGCTCGCTGATTCAATTCGTTTAACGAGCCTTGGCCAATGATTAGCAAAGGATAACCATCTGAAAAAGCAATTTCCTGCTTCGAGTCAGCAACATAGCGAGCAGATTCATCGCAAACAGATACCAAACGCACATCACTATTCAACTGCTTACTAAACCACGCATTAACAGACTCATCAGCGCAAGCTGCTTTCATATCATGACGCCAGATATTCACGTCAACAGATTGCTTAAACTGAGCACGAGCAATCGATAACTGCTCACCACTCGGCCCCACTACTACCCATCCTTTATCATCTAATAAAACTTGAAATGCTAATAAGTGTGGCCACTTTCGCGCCGTCACGAACTTGCCATTTTTATCCACCAGCATCAGTTGGCGATCGAGTGCCAACCCCGTTTCGCCAACAAAGGCATGCGAAAGTTGAATACCGCCCAAGGATTTAATCGGGTAGACATTGATTTGCGTCAGCGTTGCCATAGAATATTCCATTACAATGAGTTTGATGCTGCCGACTATAACAATTGAGCCGCGCACAAAACAGCAAAAAGACAAGTTAGGACGACAATATTTATGAATCCAATTAATCGGTTTTTCAATCCCAAATCTATCGCCGTAATAGGTGCGTCTAACTCACCACAGCGCGCAGGTAATCTCATCATGCGCAATTTGCTGCAGGGAAGTTTTGCTGGACCAATCATGCCGGTAAATGCCAAACATCAATCAATATGTGGCGTATTAGCTTATAAGAAAATAGCCGATTTACCGCAAATCCCTGATCTAGCCATCATTGCCATTAATGCCAAATACACGCCGCAAGTGATGACAGAATTAGGTGAGCTAGGATGCCAACAAGTCATTTTGCTCGCTGCTGGTATCGATCAATTACCAGTTGTTGATGAAAGCAGTGGTAATGATCAGGTTAAAGAGATCGCTAGAAAATACGGTATTCGTATCCTTGGTGGCAGTAGTCTAGGCATGCAAATTCCCCATTTAGGTCTCAATGCCAGCTTTGCCCACCAGCAAGCACAGCCGGGGAAAGTAGCCTTCATCTCTCAATCGTCATCAGTCGCAACCACGGTCCTTGATTGGGCAAACCATAAGAATATGGGCTTTTCTTACTTTGTCTCTGTTGGCGAAACCATCGATCTTAACTTTAACGAAATCCTCGATTTTTTAAGTCGCGACCCTAAAACACAAGCTATCTTGCTTTATATCGATGGGATTAACGATCATCGCCACTTTATGTCGGCGGCAAGAACTGCAGCCCGCGCCAAACCGATTATCGTTATAAAATCAGGCTCAACCGATGAAGGCGCAATTGGCGTTTCCCATCACACCGGCGTTATGGCGGGTTGTGATGCAGTTTACGATGCTGCATTTAGACGTGCAGGTATGCTTAGAGTAAATCACCTACGAGAGCTCTTTGCCGCCTTTGAAACCCTCGCCCACACCAAACCTTTGACAGGCGAACGTCTTGCCATTGTAACCAACGGCGGAGCACCGGGCATTATGGCGGTAGATACATTAATATCTCGTGGCGGAAAATTAGCTACGCTTGAAGATGAAATTATCCAGCGCCTGTCAGCGCTCTTGCCAAATCACTGGTCGAAAGCAAACCCCGTCGATATCGCCGGCGACGCAAGCCCAGAGCGATTCGCTAAAACACTTTCTATCTTGCTAGACTCGCAAGAAATCGACACCTTGTTAGTTATCCATTCGCCATCGGCAGTAGCAAGTGGCGAAGAATTCGCACAAGCCATTATTAAAAGCATTAACCAGCACACTCGTGGCCGGCAAATAAATATTCTCACCAACTGGATGGGAGAAAGCTCGGCTCACCAAGCACGTAAAATCATCCGCAAAGCAGGAATTCCTAGCTTTAGAACGCCTGATGGGGCTGTTGGCGCCTTTATGCACATGGTTGAATACCGTCGCAATCAGCGATTGCTACAAGAGACACCAAAATCAATTTCTCGCCATTATCAAACCGCACCAGAAGAAGCACGAGCAATTGCTCAATCTCTACTAGCCGATGGTTTTAACAGTATCGATTTACATAAAGCGGCACCGCTGTTATCGCTTTACGGCTTACCAACATTAGACACTTATCATGTAGCTAGCAGTGAACAAGCTGTAGCTATCGCCAATGAATTAGGCTATCCGGTGGCACTAAAACTTAGCGCTCCCGCACTCACTCATAAAGTATCCATTGACGGCGTAAAGCTTAATTTGATGAATGAAGAAGCAGTGCGAATTAACGCACAGGCAATGCTGGACAATCAAACCAATCATCACGGCATCGAAGTTGACGGTCTCAACATTCAAAAAATGGCCAATACAGCAGGTACCCAAGAGTTGCGTTTTGCGATGCATAACGACGCTATCTTTGGCCCAGTCTTATACATTGGTGAAGGAGGCTCAAGTTGGGATCTGACCCGAGATGCGGCAGTCGCATTGCTCCCTCTTAATACGGCGCTCGCTCGTTACCTCATCATAGGTGCAATAAAGAGCGGGAAAATCAAGGCCCATCGCGCGTTAACCGATCTCGATATTAATGCACTATCAGTCACTATTACTCAGCTGTCTTATTTGATTATAGATTGCCCAGAGATTGCGTCACTAGATATTAATCCACTGCTGATCCAAGGTGACCAAGCAACGATCTTGGATGTAAATATCCAGCTTCAGCACTGTGAAGGCGATGGCGCAGAGCGCTTAGCGATTCGTCCTTACCCGCGAGAGTTAGAGCAACTTATCACGTTAAAAGACGGCCGCGAAGTCATGCTACGTCCCATCAAAGCTGAAGATGAACAAAGTCACTTTGAGTTTAACGACAGCCTCAGTAAAGAAGATAGATACAAGCGTTTCTTTGGCGAAGTGGGACAACTGAGCCATGAACAAATGGCTAAAATGACTCAAATCGATTTCGACCGTGAAATGGCCTTCATTGCTTCTTATCGCGATGAAAATGAGAAGTTTCATACCTTGGGGGTCGTGAGAGCGATTACCGATCCGGAAAACCTAGAAACAGAGTTTGCCGTTGTAATACGTGGTGATATTCAAGGCCAAGGATTAGGAAAGACCTTAATGCTCAAAATGATCGATTACTGCAAACAACGCGGTACTAAAATCATGAGTGGCCTCACCCTGCCACAAAATGCGGGAATGATTAATCTCAGTCGTAAACTGGGCTTCAAGGTTAAATTTGATATGGAAGAAGGCTGGGTCGAAATGCGCCTCGACTTGCAAGCTTATCAATCAAGCAGCGGCAAATAACCTCCTCATCTATGTGGGTGGCAAGTTTTTTGGTCGCCCACATGTAGCTAAACTATTGATTGTCAAACACTGAATAAATAACAACGTTTACAGCCTCACAAAACATTCAACCAAGCATTTAAATAATAATTAATATCATTTATACTTCATTGCAAGTTTTCAATGAGAATAGTTATTATGTTTGTTTGTGTATGCAAAGGTATTACAGATAAAGACATCCGTCAGGCTGTCGATCAAGGCGATCAAAGCATAAAAGCTATTAAAGAGAAATTTGGCGTCGCTAGTCAATGCGGTGGATGTGCAACGCTTGCCAAAGAGATCATCGACGATCAACTCATTGCTAATGCACAGTTTTATCAGGTCGCTTAAGAAAATAACGATCTACAATCTCGCCAACGCTTTAATGTGCGCGATGGCGCTTCTACCTAAGACCCCCTGCTCATATCCCCCCTCAAGCATTGAGATAATTCCCAGACAATTATCACGCTGCGCATAATCAGAAAGCTGTTGAGTAACCCAAGCATAATCAGGATCATCAAGATTGATATGTCCCATGTCGTCATTGCGATGAGAATCAAAGCCAGCAGAGATAAAAATTAATTGTGGCTCAAATTTCTCGATTGCAGGCATCCAATGCTCTGACACTAGTTGCTTAAATTCTTTTGAACCCTCGCCTGCCGCCATTGGTGATTTAATGTGATTCTGATGCTGAGGCTCAGGATCACTAAAGGGATAAAACGGATGTTGAAACAACGAACAAAACAACACATCGTCACTGTCTTTAAAAATGTCTTCAGTGCCATCGCCGTGATGAACATCAAAATCAATGATAGCGACACGGCTTACTTCGTCTAACGACAGCGCATGAGATGCGGCAATGGCAATATTATTGTAAAAGCAAAAGCCGCTAGCTTTATCGCGATAAGCGTGGTGCCCCGGTGGCCTTACATTACAAAACACCGCTTGATGACTACCTTGCATCACTAAGTCAACAGCTTGTACACCAGAGCCTGCCGCGCGATTTGCAGCCTTAAGTGTATTAGCACACATTTGTGTATCACCATCAATATTCACCAGCCCTTCATGAGGAATACGCTCATATAAACTGCGAATATAAGACACGCCGTGCACGCGCAACAAATCGGCATTGAGCACATCGTTAGCATCAAAATGATCAATACTATATTCCAAGCCACTAGCAATTAAACGATCAGAAATATCGTCAATACGCCCCGGCTGTTCAGGATGTAAAACATCCATTTTGTGACGCCGGCAATCAGGATGAGAAATAATGGCAGTGGTCATTTTCAAAGTCTTTTTATTTGTCGTGATGACCGCATAGTAACAAAAATTAACCACTAACAAACTGGACTTAAGTTCAATAATCTTCAGGCATTAAAAAAGGCTTGATAAAAATCAAGCCTTTCAACGGATACGAGAAATTGAACTAAGCGCTAATTTGCATTTTACAGGCGACTTCAAATTCGCCGTTTGCCGCTTCAGTGCATCGCAGCACCTGAGCATTTGCCATTAGTGGTGGAATGCTACCACCACCCGAGTTCACCTCAATAAACAATTCCGCATCTTGTGGCAGAGGTTCATTGGTTGCAAAAGAAACGCCTTGGGCGCTCAAGTTGTGAACCGTGCCATACATTAAATCACTTGAACCATCCATTTTAAATCTAACGCCACAATCGACATCCATTCGTGTGAAACTTCGGTTATCATCTACGGTAGTAATCATAACGTTTCCCCTAAAACATTAGTTGACTATTTAAGCTTAGTTTAAATTTAAAACAAGTGACGGAAAATTTCGCCGAAGAAAACCATGTTAAAAATATCTAATTCGCTAACTATTCCAGCTAACGAAATTGAAATGCAGTTTATCCGAGCTCAAGGTGCTGGCGGACAACATGTGAATAAAACCTCGACTGCGGTGCATCTGTTTTTTGATATAAAAAGCAGCCAATCGTTGTCTGCCCGTTTAAAAACAAAACTACTCAATACATCCGACCATCGAATTAGCAAATCAGGAAAAATAATCATCAAAAGTCAAAGCTCTCGCAGTCAAGACTTTAATCGAGATGAAGCGTTGAATCAGCTAAAAGCCATTATATTAGACGCGAACAAGGTGCAAAAGAAACGTATTGCCACCAAGGCAACTTACTCCTCTAAACTCAAACGTCTTGATAAGAAAAGCCAGCGAGGCCAGCTTAAAAAAATGCGGAGTAAAAACTTTTAACTCGTGTTATTTGAAAAAAACCTTGCCGCCGATCATTTTGTAGGCCGCCACGCCGCGAATTAGCGTTTCTCTAGCAAAGACTTGCTGGCAATTAGGGCACTGACAAGGCGTTTGAGTATAATCTTGGGAGATCCGCTCAACAAAGCATTTAACTAATGCCCCTTTGCCGCCTTTGCGGTATTTATAAAGTTGTGCTTTACAGGATTGGCAAAAGATATCGACGGTTTTTGTCGGTCCTTTTTTATTTGGCTTGGCCATTTGTCACTCTCAATAAAAAACCTCGGCTATAATAGCCGAGGCGTTCAATAATAGAAACTAAGAGAGAGATAGTGAGAGCTTAACTATCTTTTGCTATCAAGCATTTGTTGTAGCTTATCCAGCTCTTCTGGTGAAAACTCACCGTGTTTGATCAATTTAAGAATGGCATCAACATGACCTTTCATCATGGTATTTCCTTCGCCTAAAACAAAGGTTTGCACCATTTTCTTACCTTTTTCACCATTGATAACAATTTCACCATCGCTGCCATCAATGACAAATACGCGTTTATCTTCATCGTCTAATTCTTCGATATTAACGGTGATCGACTCGCCGTGCTCATTTAAACGTTCGCGAATCACAAAAGCGTGTTCTTCATCCATTAGTTCATTAAGAATTTCAAGCTCTTTGAGTCCTTTTACATGTTCAAGCTTTTTAACGCTTTCAAGCTTATCTAATTCCAACATTTTAATGCGTAATTCTTTGCCGTGCAGTTCAGACAGTCTTTCAACCTCTTCAAGTTCAGCTTGAGTTAGCAACTTGTCCTGCTTAAGCTCATCTAGACTCTTCTGCACATTGGCTAGCGCCTGTTTAACCTTAGCCATGGTCCTTTCGTCTAGATTCTCTAGTTTTGCTGTTACCTTACTAATGTTTTTGATCTCTTCAGGCGACAACTCGAAAAAGTGTTCTTGATCATTACTATTAACAAAAACACGCACTGGTTTACCGGCTTTTGCCTTGACTTCAATACGACGTTCAATCGCTTTTTTAGCCGCTTTTGCTTCCTGTACTTCTTTTTCTACAGTTACAAACTCAGCTTCGTCTGCGTATAAAGGACCGTGGATGACAAAAAGTGAAGCCACTAAACTATTAATAATTGATTTTGAAAAAACTGACATATCATATTCTCCGTTTATCGTTGTGTCTGGGTTTACAACGATAAATACAAACAGCGTACCAATTAAAAATTAATCAATAAAAACAACGCATTAAATAAAACACTTAATTAATTCACTTAAATATTACATAGAATATTTCCTCATATCGGGATATCTTATCCTGATATGGGGAATTAAGTTTATATCAAATGATAATTACCATTAGGACACTTTACCTAATCGACTGATTTATAAAACTTAAAATACCTCACGTGAGCTGGCCTAACTATTGAATAGTAAAGTCATATTACCCACGTTCACTTATGAGCCAAGGAACAACATGTCTTTAAAGCGTTACATATTCTTACTCATTGCTTTTATCATTCTAATATTGACGGCAGTTCAACTGAGCTTTGTTTCTTATATACAGGACCAAGTTAATCAAGAGATCCAGCAAACCTCTAAAGCGCTTTCGGCGCAAATTATCGAGTTTGCCCAAGAGAGCTTTGAGCAAGCGCCATTGGATAATAAAACAGCCGAAAAACTAATGGCCAACGCCTCAATTAATCAGTTCTACAATATCAGGTTGCTCCAACCCGAGAAGAAAATTATCAAAATCAATCAGCATTACTCGTTAGAAGTGGATAATGGCAAGCCTGCCATAGAGCTTATCCCGCATTTCGATAATGCAGTGGCAACTCAAGATTTAAAAATGCTGCTTAACGCCATCGATATTGTGCAAAACGACGATCACGAAAGTTTCTCCCTCATCAAGCAAACCAAAGACAGCCTAGAGCAAAAAACCTTTGAGTTTCAAGAGCAAAATGAAGCCACCAACAACTACTTCAACAACCTGTTTCTACTTACCTTCGCCATGGCGAGTTTCGGCTTGATCGCCGCCTACTTTATCGCGAAACACATTAGCGATCCTCTAAAGCAGTTAAAGTACGGATTTAATCAACTAGAACAAGGGGATTTTGAAGTTACTGTACAAGAACAAGGCATCGCTGAAACCCGCAAAATCCTGACCCAATTTAATGCCATGACTCAGCGTTTAGCCGAACTAGATGAACAATCAAAACACTATGCAGCGGCTCAACACATGTCAGATATTGGAGAAATGACCCGTGGCTTAGCACATGCGCTGCGCAACCCTATTAACACTATAGGGCTCTCATTAGAACAGATGGCACAATCAGATTTGACTGATGAACAACGCCAAACAATCGCAATTGGCGCGCGGGAGAAGATCATTGCGATGGATAACACGATCAAGTCACTGCTCACCCTAGCTGCAGATGACTCACTCACCCCCACTCAGTTTAACCTCTATCACGTGATGCAGGATATTGTGCTGGAAACCGCAGCAACGAGCCGCCATATTGTCAAAATCAACGGCGATAAAGATTTGATGTTTAACGGCCACGAAAGCGAAGTTCGCTCGATAATTCATACGATTGTGGTCAATGCTATTGAAGCATCCCCGGCAGAACAACCAATTACTATCTCTGCTAAGAGAGATGACGCCGCCATTTGTATAACGATACAAGACAGCGGCAGCGGTATTGCACCGCAAATTCAAGAACAGCTATTCAAACCCCACATCACTACTAAAGCTGAAGGTGCGGGTATGGGACTCTACATCGCTAAACGCTTATGCCAACTCCATTATCAAGGTGATATAACACTAGAAAATGCCGAACCAAATGGCGCAATAGCCCGCATCACACTTGAGCCTATTACAGTTAACGAAAAGAATGAAGAAAATACCCCATGATCAATTTACTCATTGTTGAAGACGACGAACAACAGCGCAATATCATCGAAACCATTGTTGATAATGGCAACTTTCAAGTCACTAGTAGTGCGAGTGTTGAAGAGGCGATACTGATCTTAAAATCACAGCCTATCGATGTTATTTTCAGTGATTGGAAACTCGGTAACCTCAGCGGAATTGACCTACTCAACTTCATTCGTAAAAACTATCCGCATATTGGTTTTTCTATCGCAACGGCTTACGGCACTATCGCTCATGCAGTAGAGGCAATGGAAGCAGGTGCTGATGACTACCTTGCTAAGCCATTTCAACGCCAAGCCTTGTTACTATCGGTAGATAAAGCCGTTAAGGCAATGCAACTACGCAGTGAAAACAGCCAACTCAACGAGGCACTGGTCGAGCAGAACAATCTAGCCGGGATCATTGGTAATGCGCCATGTATGGCAAAAGTCTATGAGCGCCTCAAACGCGTGTCACATACCAACGCAACTGTCCTAATTAATGGCGAGAGCGGCACGGGTAAAGAGCTCGCTGCCCGTGCGCTACACGAGCTGTCCAACCGCAGTGGTAAATTCATTGCTATTAATTGTGGCGCCATTCCAGAATCGCTTGCAGAAGCCGAATTATTTGGCGCTATCAAAGGTGCTTATACCGGCGCCGATAGTGACAAGGAAGGAAAAATCCAAGCTGCCGACAAAGGGACGCTTTTTCTCGATGAGATAGGCGAGCTACCGCTAACATTGCAAGCGAAACTCTTACGCTTTTTGCAAGAAGGTACCGTTGTGCCTGTCGGTAGCCATAGCGAATCTAAACCCGATGTGCGTGTGGTTGTCGCAACGCATCGCAATTTAATGGAGATGGCGGAGCAAGGCGAATTTAGAGAAGACCTTTATTATCGCCTCAACGTGGTGCCGTTAGTGATGCCGCCACTTCGCGAACGCCGCGAAGATATTCCCAAGCTTATTAATCACTTTCTCGATAAGTTTGCCAAGCAATATCACAGTCCATTACCCGAGTTAGATAAGAATGTATTAAAACAATTGCTCGATTTTCACTGGCCGGGCAACGTGCGTGAGCTTAGCAACCGTGTTGAAAGATACATTTTACTCGACGATGTTAACGAGCTAATCAATGGCATGAACCAATCAAGTGTCGAGCAACACTCATTTACCCTACCGAGCAGTGGAATCAACTGGGAGGAGTTTGAAAAACAGTGTCTACAGGACGCTTTGCGTCAGAACAATGGCAACAAAACCAAAGCCGCTAAATTTCTGCAATTGGGTTACAAGGCCTTTTTATATCGTCTCGAAAAACACAGCATTGGTTAATAAGTACGCAAAAGAAGACTTTAGTGATCTAATTCACGTTATTACTTGATCCAACACAACGTGCTCCCTAAAATATGCGCTAAATTGCCCACGCCCTGTGGGCTTGTCCACTTCCCTTCTCATACTGGAGTCAAAAATGAACACTATCGAAGTAAATCATCCACTTATCAAACACAAACTGGGTTTAATGAGAAAGGGAAAAATCAGCACTAAGCACTTTCGTGAACTAGCCTCAGAAGTCGGCACCCTACTAACCTACGAAGCCACCAAAAACCTTGAACTAGAAACTACGACAATCGACAGCTGGAATGGTCCAATTGAAGTAGAACAAATCAAAGGCAAAAAGATCACCGTAGTACCAATTCTACGTGCAGGCCTTGGCATGATGGATGGCGTATTAGAGCTTATTCCTAGCGCCAGAATTTCAGTAGTTGGCATGTACCGCAACGAAGAAACGTTCGAGCCAGTATTTTATTTCGAAAAACTAGCTGCTCAAATCGATGAGCGTTTAGCACTAGTGATTGATCCTATGCTGGCAACAGGTGGCTCAATGGTAGAAACCATTAACCTACTAAAAGAGCGCGGCTGTACCAACATCAAAGCCTTGGTATTAGTGGCCGCTCCAGAAGGTATCAAAGCGATGAACGAAGCGCATCCAGATGTTGAGCTTTACACTGCATCTGTCGACGACTGCCTAAACGATGCCGGCTACATCTTACCGGGATTAGGCGATGCAGGTGACAAAATCTTCGGCACTAAATAAAGAGGCCTGAGATGACTACTAACCAATCAAAAGCATCACTTGCCAAAGAAATGCTCACTGGTACACAAATGTTATTTGTTGCCTTTGGCGCCTTGGTGTTGATGCCGCTATTAACCGGACTGGATCCCAATGTGGCCCTTTGTACTGCTGGTATAGGTACTTTGCTATTCCAACTTGTAACTAAGGGACAAGTACCTGTATTTCTAGCATCGTCATTTGCCTTTATCGCACCGATTATGTACGGCACTCAAACGTGGGGAATTCCTGCGACTATGGGTGCATTAATGGTGGTTGGCGTTGTGTACGCCTTATTTAGTGGCATTATTAAAGTCCGTGGCACTGACTTTATTCAAAAATACCTACCGCCAATAGTAACTGGCCCAATTATTATGGTAATCGGCCTATCGCTTGCGCCTGTTGCAGTAAATATGGCCCTAGGCAAAACTGGTGACGCCAGCGCGCAACTCGTTGATACCCAAATAGCGCTGATGATTTCTCTACCAGCACTAATCGCAACCTTAATCGTATCTGCCTTTAGCAAAGGTTTTATGCGCCTTGTACCTATCTTAGCGGGTATTGTTGTCGGTTACGGCATTTCGCTATATCACGGCATTATCGACTTCTCACCAGTCGCCGCAGCGCCATGGTTTGCAATGCCAAACTTCACTGCGCCGGAGTTCAACTGGCAAGCCATTGTTTACATGCTGCCAATTGCGATCGCGCCAGCCATCGAGCACATCGGTGACGTGCTAGCGATTAGCAATGCTACTGGTAAAGACTACATCAAAAAACCAGGGCTCCACCGTACGTTATTAGGCGATGGCGTAGCAACGACTACAGCATCAATGCTTGGCGGTCCACCAAATACGACCTACTCAGAAGTTACTGGCGCGGTAATGCTTACTAAAGCATTTAATCCACGTATTATGACATGGGCAGCCATTGCGGCTATCTTAATGGCCTTTGTTGGCAAGCTAGGCACATTATTGCAAACGATCCCGCCAGTGGTAATGGGTGGCATCATGATGCTGTTATTTGGTCTTATTGCCAGCGTTGGTCTCGGTAGTTTAATCAAGGCGAAAGTTGACTTTGAACAGCCGCGAAACTTCATCATTTTCGCCATTGTATTAGTATTTGGCATTGGTGGCATGGCACTGAACTTTGGTGGCTACAATATCCAAGGCATCAGCCTGTGTGCCTTAGTCGCTATTCTACTTAACTTAGTTTTGCCAAAAGAAATTAAAAACTAGTCTTAAGTTCATCAAGCCATATAAACACGCCAATCAAAAGCCAGCACTTCGCTGGCTTTTTTCTATTTAAAAACCCACAAAATAATACGCCGAGTATCGCCACCTACGCCTTTTAACAGGTCGCTTGCCGAGATGATTTGGCTCAGCCACCATTCAGCCACTTTAATTACAGAGAGCAAAGCGATGAACCTTTTAAAACCCCTTATAATTGTCATGTTCCTAGCTACAACTAGCGGCTGTATGTCCACCACAAAACACATTAACAGTAGCGTCGTTGATTACCTGTATAGCGACGAAAAAGTAACTAACCAATCACTTAAGCAAACCTACCTAAAACTACCTCTCAAAGTCGGTATTGCCTTCGCGCCAACGAATGTCTCAGCCACTCGCTCACCTATTACCAAGCCGGAGAAAATAAAGCTGCTGGAACAAATCGCCGATAACTTTCGAGACTACGAATTTGTCGATAAATTAGAAGTCATTCCGGCAGCATATTTGCGCACTAAGGGAGGCTTCGACAATCTAGAACAGATAAGTAAAATGTACGACATCGATGTAATAGCCTTAGTATCTTACGACCAAGTGCAATTTACCGACGAAGGCGCGCTATCGATGACCTATTTAACCATAGTCGGCGCTTACATTTTCTCGGGCGAAAAGAACGATACCAGCACTTTACTAGACACCACCATCTACGACATCAACAGCCGTAAACTCCTATTTCGAGCCCCAGGCTCAAGTAATGTCAAAGGCAGCTCAACACCTATAAATTTAAGCGAAGCATTACGAGAAGACAGCCTCAAAGGCTTTGAACTTGCGACTCAGGATATGATCGAGAATTTACAGCTGGCATTAGCAAAATTTCGAAACAGTATAAAAAACACAAATAGTGATACTAAGCTATTGCAATCAAGCCGTTAAATTGACTTAATGAAGCTTCCTAAACTAATTAAGGACTATGATGTTTAAGAAGCTCTTTATCCTCACACTACTATCAGCGAGCCATTACTCTTATTCTTATAATCTTTCCACTACTGAGATAGAGACAAAGCTTGAAACAAACATTCTTCAGCTATTATCTAATTTCCAAATGAGTGAAATTTCTTATACGCCCAGAAGAGATATTACCCAAATACTTTCTCAGCAAATCAATTCAGGATGCGGCACTCACCTCTTGCAAGCTGAGTCTACGGAGTTTCAACTGAAAGGAGCCTACACCTTTCATTTCGTCACAACTAGAGAATATTGGACTCCACTATACGATAACTATCAAAAGCTTAATCACTGGCAAGTCACATCAGTAACTGAATAAAAAATAAATTTAGTTTTAACGTAATTTGGCAACGAACTGCTCTCTTGATGCACAGTCCGTCGAACAAGGTTCGACGCAACAAGCATCAAGCATCAAGCATCAAGCATCAAGCATCAAGGGCGATGTTAGTCCGTTGCACGCAGTGCATCGCAACAAACATAAGCAGTGTTTGGGAAGCCCTGCGTAGCAGCGGATGAACGTCGGGAGTAGGAACTGCGCGGTAGCTCTTTAGAGTAAAATCCCCGCCCATACGATGATTTCAAATGTATCTAGATAATTAACTCACACGCAGAAACGAAAAAAGCCCCCGCACTCAATACGGGGGCTTTTCTCTAAATAGGTGTTTGGCCATGTCCTACTCAGGTAAGCCGAGACCGTTAGTCCAGCGGACTGACGCAGCTCGGTTTACCAAGTTGGGGAAGCCCCACACTGTGTTGTAGTATTTGCGAAAGAACCTTAAGTATATTGCACTCGCTCCGCGAGCGACGATCGCTGTCTCGGCGCTAAGTCATTTCACCGATTAGAAGCAAAAAAGCCGCTACATTTCTGCAGCGGCTTTCTCTAAGTAGGTGACTGGCAATGTCCTACTCTCACATGGGGAAGCCCCACACTACCATCGGCGCTAAATCGTTTCACTACTGAGTTCGGAATGGGATCAGGTGGGACCAATTTGCTATGGTTACCAGTCTAATA